>CALMRC010000086.1 GCA_937873275.1 uncultured Spirochaetota bacterium | reverse complement strand
CGATCCCGTCCGCGAGCCCCCGCCGGGCCAAGTCGACCGCGGCCCGGACGTAGGCCACGGCCCCCCGTCCGCCCTCGGGCGACAGGACCCCGGGACGGATGCCCTCCAGGGCGGAGCAGGGCTGGAGCAGGGGCACCGTCCCGGGGACGGAGGGCCGGGAGGGATCCTCCGGGTCCGCGGGCTCCGAGAAGGAGAGGCCGGAACCGGGGGGGGCGAATCGGAGGGCGTCCTCCAGGATAGCCCGGTCCCCGATCGCGAGGAGCCGGGAGGAGGCGCGCAGGTCCTTCCGGGCCAAGGCCTTGACGGTGATCTCCGGGCCGATTCCGGCCGCGTCGCCCATGGTCAGGGCGAGGACGGGCTTGTTCATTCCGCCAGCAGGTCCGCCGCCCGCTCCAGGGCCTCGGGCTTCCCGAAGCCCCCCGCCTTGGTGACCATCCGGAGCCCCGGGGCGGCGCCGCCCCGGAGGGAACAGACGGGAATCCCCGGCGCCGTCTCCCCGAGCACGTCCAGGGCCCCGGAGCCGAAGGCCCCTAAAACCGCCCGGGCCACGTCTCCCCCGGTTGCCACGAGGCCCGCGTCCGGCCGGGCCTCCACGAAGGCCTTGGCCACGGAGGCCAGGGCACCCGCCACGGCGGCTGCGGTCCCGGCCTCGTCCAGGCCCTTGCCGCGTCCGAGGGTCCGGGCGCGGTCCAGGTCCCCGGGCTCCGCGGCCGTGAGGACCAGGGCCGTCCGCCCCTCCCCGGCCGCAGCCAGGGCTTCCCGGGCGGCCCGGCCCAGGCTTTCTCCGGAGCCGGGCCCCAAAAGATCCTCCGGGGACAGGGTCAGGACCCGGTCCCCCCGGGCGGCCAGGCGCCTGGCCTGCTCCCGGGCCGTGGGATGGACGGATCCCACCAGGACCAGGACGGGCTTCCGGGTCGGGGTCCGGCGGGGCGTCCCTCCGGAAAGCCGGGCCGCCACGGCGCCTCCCAGGCCCGCGGCCCCGACGAAGAGGATTCCCGCCGGATCGTCCCAGGCCGCACCCGCCACGGCCGCGAGGTCCGCGTCGGAGGCGGCGTCGCAGACGACCAGGCCCCCGGTCCGCTTCGCCTCGGCGATGAGGGCGGGCAGGCGGCCCGCCTCCAGGTCCCGCAGGGAACAGGCCGATACGGGCCGGCGGCTCTGGCCGGCCAGCAGGCTGGGCACGTGGCTTTCCCGGACGGGGGTCACCGGATCCCGACCCGCGGCTCCCCGGGCCACGGGCACCCCCTCCACCAGGAGGTAGCCCCCCACCACGAGTCGGCCGTTGGCCGGGAAGGCGGGGCAGACCAGGGCGCAGGAAAGCCGGGCCTCGTCCATCAGGGCGTCGACCTCCGCGCCCAGGGCCCCCCGGAGGGTGGAATCCACCTTCTTGAAGAAGGGCGGAACCCCCGCGGCGGCCAGCGAGGCCGCGGCCGCCCGGACCCGCTCCGCGGCCCGATCGGGCGGAAGGGGTCGGGAATCGGTGTTCACCACCAGGACGTCCGCCCCCTCGGCGTCCTCCGCAGTCCAGTTCCCCAGGAGGGCCCGGACCGCCAGGCCCGCGGCCGCGAACTGGGCCCCCGTATCCCCCGCGCCGGTCAGGTCGTCCGCCACCACCGCGTACCTAGTCCTCATGGTATTCTCCTCACGTTCGCGCCCGCGCCGTACGGAGCGGGCCGGATTCCTCCGGAGCGGAGGGGGCAACGACCACCTCCACATCCGTCGCGCGCAGGGCCGCCAGCTCGTCGGCCGGGGCCGACTCGTCCGTGACCACCGCGGAAAACTCCCCGATGTCCGCGATCCTCGCGAAGGCATCCACCCCGAGCTTCGAGCCGTCCGCCACCAGGACGCTCCGTCCGGCCATTCCCATGGCCCGGCGTTTCAGGGGGATGCGGTCGATCATCCGGTTCGTGGCGCCCCCCCGGGCGCTCACCCCCGCCGCCGCGATGAAGGCCACGTCGCAGCGGATGCCGAAGGAGTCCAGGAGGACCTCGGCCAGGGAACCCAGGATGGTCTGGGAATCCCCGTGGATCTCCCCGCCCAGGATGATCCCCTTCAGGGAGGGATGCCTCGCCAATGCGGCGGCCACGTTGATCCCGCAGGTGAGCACCGTGAGGCCTGACCGTTCCGCCAGGGCGGGCACCAGGAGCTCCGTCGTGGTTCCCCCGTCCAGGAACACCACGTCCCCGTCCCGGACGAACCTCGCCGCCGCCCGGCCCACCGCCGCCTTTTCCGCGGACCGGGTGATCTCCCGCTCCCGGAAGGAGGGCTCCCGGGCCAGGGAGCCGGCCGGGACCAGACCGCCCCGCAGGCGCTTCGCCAGACCCAGGCCGGCGAGCTCCGCCATGTCCCGGCGGACCGTGGCCGGGGACACGTCCAGCAAGCCCGTCAGCTCCTCGACGGTCGCTTCCTTGCGGGCCGCCAGGAAATCCAGGATCCTGCGGTGCCTCAGGCGGCTGAAGGCGGGTTCGACATCGTCCGGCACATCGGACCTCCAGCTTCGATCACTATTGATCATTTGCAATCATATACGATCATCGAGGAAGGCGCAAGAATCATCATCCGGATCCTCGGGCAACAATTAGAATTTCCGCTGAAACCGTCCGCCGGCCGAAACGAGGACGGCCGCCCGGGGAAGGGCGGCCGTCGGTCGGAGGATTTCCCGGAACCGGAGCGTTCCGGGGCCCGGGATCAGAAGCCCAGGCTCTCCCCCACCACCACGACGGTGGCCCGGCCGGGCTGCACCTCCCTGCGTACCAGGAGGATCTTGGAGGGGTAGGAATGGAAACTGTCCGGGAGTCCGTACGCCGCCCGGGCCCGCTCGGTCTCCCGGGGCAGGACGTAGTCCTCCATGCGGCGGATTCCTTCCTCGAGATCCTTCACGATCTTGTTCGCCCCCACGACCCAGATCACCTTCCCGGATCCGTAGGCGTACGCGGGAAGCTGGCTCCCGGTCAGGGAGGCGATCACCAGGTGCCCTTCCTCGGTCAGGGCGTGGACCGAGCCGACCGCCACGTCCGGGGCCGCCCCGTACTTCCGCATCTCCCGCCCCTTCGTCTTGGCGTCCATGGAAAAGAGCTTGGGTTTGACGGCGTCGAAGCGTCCGCTCTCGTTGAGTTCCTTCCCGAGGCCGATGGAATCGACGGTCACGGAGGACATCGTCATCACCTCCGCTCCGGCGGGGATCAACCCCAGCACCGCGTCCTTCGCCGCGGCGGCGTCCCGGACAAACACGGCGTCTATGCCGTTGGCCCGGAGGGCGGCCATCGCCTTCTCGATCCGCTCCCGGGGGGCGATCGCGCTGAAATCCTTCATGGGAAACTCCTTTGCACCGAAATGTTACTTCCCTTTCAGTAGCATGTTACTATTTGTAAGTTAATAATTTTATTGTACCAGGTAAAGAAAAATGCTATCATCTAGGTATGGATCATGAAGAGAGCGGGAAGCTCTGTCCCCGGGTGCAGGCGGCCTTCGAGCTCCTGAGCAAGAAATGGACCGGACTCATCCTGCACCAGCTGCTGGAGGGGGAGTGTTCCTTCTCCGACCTGGAGCGGGCGGTGCCCTCCCTCTCCTCCCGCATGCTGGCCCTGCGGATCAAGGAACTGGAGGCCGCGGGCCTGGTCCGGCGCACCGTCGCCGCGGGCCCCCCGATCCGCGTTACCTATCGCCTCACGGAAAAGGGCCGCGCCCTGGAACCCACCATGCGGGGCATCGAGGAGTGGGCGCAGGCCTGGACCTAGCGCCCGGGATCCGTCGGGAGATCCGCGCCCCTAGGCCGATCTCTCGCCGAGGACCTTCAAGTTCCGCTCGATGTACGGGACGTGGAAGGAGGCGTGGTTGGCGTAGACCTCCAGCAGCTGGGCCAGGTCCATCCGTCCCCGCTCGGGGTGGATGACATGATACGCGGACCAGTCCCCGTCCAACGCCCCGCGGCAGGTCCGCCCGACCAGGGCCCGAACCCGTACGGCTTCCGACAGGCACCCGACCCCGTCCATGTCCGCGTACCCCAGGCGCGACCGCCAGGCCTCCTGGTTCCACACCGGGATGGTGACCCCCGGCTCCGCGATGGAGGCGCGGATGCGGTACCAGCAGATCAGGTCCGCTTCCAGAAGATGCACCAGGTGCTCGTTGATGGACCACGCCTCGGGAAGGTCGGGAAGGAAGGAAAGCTCCTTCGCCGAGAGATCCTTCACGAGGTTCCGTATCGGCTCGAAGGCCGTCTCGTACCGGACGATCAAGCCCTCTTTTTCGGTTCGATTCATCGGTTCCTCCTGGGGCGTTCGCGATTCCGAAGAACGATACACGAGAGGACTTCAGGAATCAACCACGGAGGGCTAGTTCGCTTTGTCGTGCACGCCCCGTACCGCGCGGCCCGAGGGATCCGCCAACTTGGCCCACTCGGCGTCCCAGCGGATGGCCGTGGGGGTGGAGCAGGCGATGGAGGGTCCGTCGGGAACCAGGTCCACCGCCGAGGGATTCTTGAAGTGTTCCTCGAAGATGGTCCGGAACCAGTACGCCTCCTTGGTCGGGGGCGTCTTCACCGGGAAACGGTGCCGGGCGTTGGCCATGGCGGAGTCGGACACCTCCTTCTCCGCGTGGGCCTTGATGGAGTCGATCCAGGAGTATCCCACCCCGTCGGAGAACTGCTCCTTCTGCCTCCACAGGACCTCGTCGGGCACCCATTTGTCGAAGGCCTTGCGCAGGATGTACTTCTCCATGCGGCCCTCGTCCTTCCGGATCATCTTGTGCGCCGGGTCGATGTTCATGGCCGTGTCCAGGAACTCGGGGTCCAGGAAGGGCACCCGGGCCTCCACCCCCCAGGCGGTCATCGCCTTGTTCGCCCGTAGGCAGTCGTACAGGTGGAGGAGGGAGAGCTTGCGCACAAGTTCCTCGTGGAACTCCACGCGGTTGGGGGCCTTGTGGAAGTAGAGGTAGCCGCCGAAGATCTCGTCGGAGCCCTCCCCGGAGAGGACCATCTTGATCCCCATGGACTTGATCACCCGGGCCATGAGGTACATGGGGGTACCCGCCCGGATGGTGGTGACGTCGAAGGTCTCCAGGTGGTAGATGACGTCCGGGATGGCGTCCAGGGCTTCCTGTACGGTGAACTCGATCTCGTGGTGCTGGCTGCCGATGTACTCGGCCACCTTGCGGGCGTACTTCGTGTCCGGAGCCCCCGGCAGACCCACCGAGAAGGAGTGCATCCGGGGCCACCAGGCCCGCTCGGTGTCCCCGCTCTCGACCCGTTTTTCCGAGAACCGGGCCGCGACGGCGGCGATGATGGAGGAGTCCACCCCCCCGGAGATCAGGAGGCCGTAGGGCACGTCGCACATGAGCTGGCGCTTGACCGCGGAGACCAGGGCTTCCCGGAGGGCCTCCAGGTCCGCGTCCCCGTCGGGGATCTTGCCGGGGGCGGCCCAGGCGGGCTCGTACCACTTCACCAGCTTTCCCTCGGAGCCCTTGTAGTAATGCCCCGGCGGGAAGACTTCGACCTTGGGACAGACGTCGTAGAGGGCCTTCATCTCCGAGGCCACGAAGAGGGTGCCCTCCCCGTCCCGGCCCCAGTACAGGGGATTTATCCCGATGTGGTCCCGGGCGATGAAGAAGTCCCCGTCCCGGGGATCGTAGATCACGAAGGCGAAGATCCCGTTCATGAGCCGGACGAAGTCGGGGCCGAGCTCGTCGTAGAGGTAGAGGATGGGCTCGCAGTCCGAGGCGGTCTGGAAGTCGTGGGGCTTCTTGAGGTACTTGGCCCGGAGCTCCAGGTGGTTGTAGATCTCCCCGTTCACGGACAGCACTCGGCCCGTGCCCTTGTCCACCAGGGGCTGGGCGCCGTGGGTGACGTCCACGATGGCCAGACGCTCGTGGCAGATCACCGCCCGCTTGTCCGAGTACACCCCGCTCCAGTCCGGCCCGCGGTGCCGGATCCGCTTGACCCGGTTGATGGCGAGCTTTCGGAGCTCGACGGGGTTACCCTTGATATCCAGGACCGTGAAGATTCCGCACATGGCACTCTCCGAACCAGGAAGACTGTGCGGAATTATCCAATAAAACGGCCGCCCGGGACAAGGGCCTGTTTCTGCAAAAAGATACGTTTTTCCGAAATCGGCCCCGCGTGTCCCTCAGGATCCGGAGGCGTCCGGTTCCTTCCGGGCATCCACGGGAAATTCGACCCGGAACCGGGCCCCGCCGTCGTTGTCCCAGGCGAGCCTTCCGCCCAGCTGTCCCGCCAGGGCCACGGCCAGCTGGAGCCCGAGTCCCCGGGTGTTCCCGGGATCGAAGTCCTCGGGAAGCCCGGGGCCGTCGTCGGAAACCGTGAGCCGCGCCCGTCCGCTCTCCTCCTTGAGGAGGATACGCACGACGACGGGGCGGCCGGACCGGACCGCGTGCTTGAAGGCGTTCGTCACGAGTTCGGATAGGAGGAGGCCGAAGGGAATGGCCCTCTCCAGGTCGCAGCGCACGGGATCGCAGTCCACCTCGGCGGTGATGTTCCCCGCGACGGAAAAGGTGTCCCGGAGAAGATCCAGGAGCTCCGGGCAGTACTCCGACAGGTCGATGTCCGTCAGGTTGCCGGAACCGTACAGCATCTCGTGGACCATGGCCATGGAGGAGATCCGCGCCTCCAGCCCCCGGAGGGACGACGCGTCCAGGGCTCCCTGCCCCTCCTGCAGACGGATCAAGCTCAGGGTCATCTGGAGGTTGTTCTTGACCCGGTGGTGGACTTCCTTGAGAAGGACGCTCTTCTCCTCCAGGAGGCGTACCAGCCGCCGGGCTTCCTCCTCCTTTTCCGCGTCCCGCCGCTGGACCGCCTCGGCCATGCCGTCCAAGGCCCCGGCGATCCGGCCCAAATCGGAGACGTCCCCGGAAAACCCGACCCGGGCGCCCAGGTCCCCGATGCGGATGCGGTCCACGGCGGCCCCGATGCGGGACAGCCGCCGCCCGAAAAGGACTTCGGAAAGTCCTCCGGCCAGGATCAGGGCGGCGAGGGCCGCCCCGGCCATGGCCAGGAGGTTCCGCCGGGTGATGGTTCGGCTGACTCCCAGGATCTTGTCCCGGGGCGTCGCGTACACCACGGTGATGTAGGGAACCGGGTCCCCTTCCAGCCGGAGCTTCCGGTACCCGTAGAACCGCACGATCCCGTCGGAGCTGACGTCCTGGAAGGTACCCGTATCCTCTCCTTCCTGGATGCGCCTCCATACCTCCGACTTGACGGGCTTGCCCACGGGGTTCGTGTCCCGGGGCGGGTAAAAGAAAAGCCGGATCCCGTTCCGGTCCACGATGCCCAGGAACGAGTCCGGGTCGATCTCGAAGGACTCGAACAGGGTGCCGTACGAGGACAGCTTGTACAGGGCGTTGATGGTCCCGAACGGCCGGCCGTCCTCTCCGATCAGGGGATACGAATAAGAAAAGGAGGGCTCCGACTGCACGAGGCCGATCAGGTACTCCCCGGTGCTGAACCGGGCCGTCGAAAAGGTCCGCACCACGTGGGGACGGTTCGAGAGGTTCGTCCCGATCGCAAGCAGGGAGGACGCCGTGACCCGTCCGGCCCCGTCGGTCAGGCTGAGGTTGAGATACTCGGGATTCTCGGCATGGACGGACTTCAGGATGCGGTCCGCGAAGTCGGTGTTCAGCTCCCGGAACGCCGGCAGGGCCGCCAGGACGGCCAGCATCTGTCGGGTGGATTCGGTGATCCGGAGCTGGATGTCCCCGAAGGCCGCGGCCTGTCGCAGGGCCTCCTCGGCCGCCTGCTCCTCCATGTGCCGGGCGTGCTCGGCCCCGGTGACCGCGATGATGTGGAAGGCCGGGGCCAGGGCGGCCGCCAGGATCAGCAGAAGGGCGCCCCGGATGGAGATAGCCGGAAGCCAGGGTCTTCGGCTCATGGATCGCTCCGATTTTGGATATTGATTCTTCGTATAGTAAACCGGATCCGAAACTCCGGGCAAGGAAAAACTCGGCCCCCTCCGAAAGTTCGCGTGCCCGCGGATCGCCCTATTCCGGGCGTCGGGCGCGTTTTCCCACGGCGTAGGCCCGGCGGTAGGGTTCCTTGTCGTACCGCACGTTCATGGACCGGAGGGATTCCTCCTCCCTCCGGATCCGGTCCAGCACGGCGTCGATCCGTTCCCGGTCCCCGACCCGTTCCAGGTACTCGAGGTAGAGGCAGTCGATCTCCCGGTCGTCGGCCCGGGCCTGGACCCGCTCGAACTCCGCGGAGACGGTTTCCGGCGGGGCGGTCCGCTCCAGGATGCGGAGGTGGAGGAGGTTCCAAGCCTTCTGCTCGAAGAGGCCGTCGGAATTCCTGGGGAGCCCTCCGAGATAGTCCGACGCCCGGCCGGGCTCACCCGCCTCCAGGGCGGCGGCCGCGGCCTTGAAGAGGAGGGCCGGGCTCCTCCGGGCCTGCCCCGCGAGGCAGGCCTCGTACTCCGCCAGGGCCTCCGACCAGGCGCCCGCCTCGGCCAGGGCGTCCGCGTAGGCCGTCCGGTTCTCCACGGTCGGCGAGAAGGACGCTCGGTTCCCGAGGTCCCGGAGCTTCCTGCCCGGGACGAAGACCCGGTCCACCGCGGCCTTCGCGGCCGACAGGTGCCGCCGGGATCCCAGGCCCGGCAGGATCTCCACGATCAGGTACGCCAGACCTCCCACGTAGGGCAGGAAGAGGACGATCCAGATCCAGTAGAATTCCCGCCCCGTCCTCATCGCGTGGACGATGCAGAGGAGCTGCAGGGCGTAGGGCAGGGCGAGCAGGACGTACCGGGCCATGGGTTATCTCTCCAGTTTCCTATAGACATACCTATGTGGCCGCGCCAAGCCGCGAAGCGGCTTGGCGATGCAGAATCCGGCCGTTGGCCGGATTCTGGCATGCCCACGAACCGCCGACCGGCCACAACTTTCCGGGCAACGGCTACTTTTCACCGTTCCAGCTTCCTGTATACGTACCTGTGTGGCCGGTCGGCGGAGGCGCCGAGCTTCTCCCGGCGGTACTCGGCGTACTCCGTCCAGTTGCCGTCGTACCAGACCACCTCCCCGTCCTCGAAGGCCAGGATGTGGGTGGCCACCCGGTCCAGGAACCACCGGTCGTGGCTGACCACCAGGGCGCAGCCCGCGAAGGAGTCCAGGGCTTCCTCCAGGGCGCGCAGGGTGTTCACGTCCAGGTCGTTCGTGGGCTCGTCCAGCAGGAGGACGTTCGCCGCGGTCTGGACCATCAGGGCCAGGTTGAGGCGGTTCCGCTCGCCTCCCGAAAGGACTCCCACCTTCCTCTGCTGGTCCGCCCCGGAGAAATTGAACCAGGAGCAGTAGGCCCGGGAATTGATCTCCCGGGTTCCCCCCAGCTTGATGATGTCCAGCCCCCCGGACAGCTGCTCCCAGACGGACTTGTCCGGGTCCAGGTTTCCCCGCATCTGGTCCGCGTAGGCCAGCTTCACGGTCTCCCCCAGGCGGAGGGTCCCGGAGTCGGCCTTCTCCTCCCCGGTGATGAGCCGAAGGAGGGTCGTCTTTCCGGCTCCGTTGGGACCCACGATGCCGACCACGGCTCCGGGGGGGATCTCGAAGTCCAGGCCCTGGAAGAGGACCTTCTCCCCGTAGGCCTTCGAAAGGCCCTTCGCCTCGATCACCACGCTACCGAGCCGGGGCCCCGCGGGAAGGAAGATCTTGGTCTCCCGGACCTTCTCGCGTCCCTCCTCGGCCAGGAGCTTCTCGTACTGGGTGATGCGGGCCTTGCTCTTTGCGTGCCGTCCCTTGGGACTCATCCCGATCCATTCGAGCTCCCGGGCCAGGGTCCGGGCCCGCTCGCTCTCGCCCTTCTCCTCCTGCTCCAGGCGCGTCCTCTTCTGGTCCAGCCAGCTCGAGTAGTTGCCCTTCCAGGGGATGCCCTCCCCCCGGTCCAGCTCCAGGATCCAGCCGGCCACGTTGTCCAGGAAGTACCGGTCGTGGGTCACGGCGATGACGGTTCCCGCGTACTCCCGGAGGTGGCGCTCCAGCCAGGCCACGGTCTCCGCGTCCAGGTGGTTCGTGGGCTCGTCCAGGAGGAGGATGTCCGGCTTCTTGAGGAGGAGACGGCAGAGGGCGACCCGGCGGCGCTCGCCCCCGGAGAGGACATCCACCACCTGGTCCCCCGGCGGGCAGCGCAGGGCCTCCATGGCGAACTCCAGCCGGGAGTCCAGGTCCCAGGCGTCCGCGGCGTCCAGCTTTTCCTGGAGTGCGGCCTGCCGGGTCGCCAGCTTGTCGAAGTCCGCGTCCGGGTCCCCGAAGGCCTCGTTCACCTCGTCGAATTCCTTAAGGAGGTCCACGATCTCCTGGACCCCCTCGCTCACGATCTCCTTGACGGTCCTGCCGGCCTCGAGCTTCGGCTCCTGCTCCAGGAAGCCGATGGTGTAGCCCGGGGACACGGAGGTCTCCCCGGCGAATTCCGTGTCGGTGCCCGCCAGGATCCGTAGGAGGCTCGACTTTCCCGAGCCGTTCAGGCCGATGACGCCGATCTTGGCGCCGTAGAAGTACGAGAGGCTTATGTCCTTGAGGACTTGCTTGGTGCCGTGCCGCTTGGAGACGCGGTACATGGAATAGATGATCTTCTTGTCGTCGACGGTTGCCATGCCGGAAGGATACACCGTCCGGGGCCGGACTGTGTAGGGTCGCGCCCCCGGGGCGGAACCCGGGGAAAGCCGGGTCAGAAAAGATCTCAAGTTATAGATAATTCATTATTCGTTAATTAAATATTTATATTTAAATATTTGACAGGAATGAAAAGCCCTCCTAGAGTTGAAGGTGGATCGGGTATCCGGCACCAGGGGCTTCCGCGTCCCGATCCGCAGGACAAGGGACCGCCCCGGGCGTCCCGGGTGGTTCCTTTCGCGATGGAGACCGCGGCCCGCCCGCATCGATCTCCGGGCCCGCGGCTCCGCGGCTACACTGTAAAAAGGAGCCGACCATGACCCTGATCAAGCACGTACTCCAGAACAAGAAAACCTCCCCGGTGACCGTCGCCCCCGGGGACACGGTCTACTCGGCCCTGGAAGCCATGGCCAAGCACAATATCGGCGCGGTCCTCGTGATGGAGGGAAAGAGCCTGGTGGGCATCCTCTCGGAGCGGGACTACGCCCGGAAGGTGATCCTCAAGGGTCGGCTTTCAAAGGACACCCTGGTCCGGGAGATCATGAGCGACAAGGTCCATTTCGCCACCCCGGACCAGTCCGTGGACGAGTGCCTGGCCCGCATGACCCATGCCCGGTTCCGGCACATGCCGGTCCTGGACGGGGAGAAGAACGTGATCGGCATCGTGTCCATCGGGGACCTGGTGAAGGAGAAGATCGCGGAGCAGGAGCTGGTGATCGACCAGCTCCAGCAGTACATCACCGCGGGCTGATCGCCGAAACGCCGCGGCCGCGCCCCGCGGCCGCGGATCCGCACTACTTCGCCCCTGCCAGCACGACGGCCAGATCCTCTCCCCGCAGAATCCGCATATCCAGCTCCGCCAGCACCAGGTCCACCTCGGTCCGGAGCACGTCCGACACGGCGCGGTCCCAGTCCGCCTTCGCGGCGTCCGCGTCGTCCGTCGAGGCCGTGCCCGCGGCGGCCAGGTCCCGCAGGCGCTCCCACTTGCGCCGGGACAAGTCCGCGATGCGCCGCTGGATGCCGATCCGGTCCGCCAGGAAGGCCCGTCGCTCCTCCAGGGCCCGGGCCCGCTCCAGGGCCGCCTGCTCCGCGGCCTTCAGGTTGGAGGCGGTGGCCCGGGCGGCCGCGTCGTCCGACCGGGCCTTCAGGACCCGGGCTTCCCGGACGCTCAGGGGCACGTCCAGGGTGAGGGTCAGATTGAGGTTGACTCCCGAACCGGTCCCGCCGCCGAAGTAGTCCGACAGGATGGTCCCCGGATCCGCCGGATCCGCCCTCGAATCCGGATACCGCGGTTCCAGGGCCAGGCTCGCCCCGAAGGACGCGGAATCCGCCACGGACCGGGAAGCGGCGTCCGCGGCGGCCTTCTCCAGGGCCAGGGCGGCCCGGGCAGTATCCGGGGCGGACCGGGGTTCCGGCGCCGGGGCGGGGGTGAGTTCCGGCAGTCGTGGGGACAGGGCGGGAGCCTCGGGCAAGCCCAGGACTCCCGCCAGGCGCCGCTCGGCGTCCCGGAGGGACAGCCGGGTCTCCTCCCGGGCGGCCCGCAGGGTCTCCGCGGCCAGCTCCAGCTCCAGGGCCGCGTCCTCCGTGGCCGTGCCGCCCCGGCGCCGCAGCAGGGCGCCTTCCGCCCGCCGGAGCGCGGTATCCAGGTTGGCCGTCTGGGCGTCCAGGACGGCCCGGAGGACCAGAACCCGGCCCGCCAGGTCCACGGCGCCCCGGACGGCCTGGTTGCGCCGGGACCGGTCGTCCAGGGACGCCTGGTCCGCGGCCAGGGCGGCGGACCGCTTGGCCCCCGCCGCAGCGGCGACAGGCAGGAACCGGCCGCCCGCCCCCAGGGGCTGGCGGAGGGCCGCGGACAGGGAGGGGACGAGCTCGTACTCCAGGGCCCCGTCCGTATCGATCGCCTTGAAGGAGGTCTTGGCACCGGCGCTCAGGGTCCCCGCGGTGGGGAGGGCCTGGTTCAGGGTCAGGCCCGCCCCGGCGCTCAGGGTTCGGACGTCGGCGAACAGGTCGTAGGGGCCCGGGCCCGTGAAGGTGTCGGCATCCGCGGAGAAGATCCGCCGCTGGTCCAGGGAGAAGGGGGTGAGGCCCAGGACGAACTTGGGCCGGGCCTCGTCCAGTTTGAGCTCGTACTGGATCCGGGCCGCGTCCGCGGCGGCCCGGGAGGCGGCCACCGCCGGGTCGTTTTCCAGGGCCCGGGCGGCCACCTGGGCCAGGCTCAGCGGGGCGGCCGTTCCCGTCGGCGACGCCGACGGGATGCCGGACTGGGCCGGGGCCGGAAGGGCCGCGGCCAGGGAAAGGAGGGCTGCGGCCGCGGCCGCCCGAATGGTTACGCGTACCATGGGTGTCATCCTCGGTGTCATGATTCGGAGATTCGCGTTCATGCCGCGGCCTCCTTCGCCCCGCGGGGCTTCCGGTCGAACAGAAGGCCGTAGAGGGCCGGCACCACGGTGACCGCCGTGACGGTGGAGAACAAGAGGCCGAAGATGATGGTGCTTGCCATGGGGCTCCAGACCACCGAGTATCCGCCCAGGCCCAGGGCCGTGGGCAGGAGGCCCGCGATCGTGGTCACGGAGGTGAGGAAGATCGGCCGGAGGCGGGTCACCGCCGCGTCCAGGACCGCCTCGGCCACGGGCTTGCCGTTCCGACGGTCCTCGTTGATGAAGTCGATGAGGACGATGGAGTCGTTGACCGAGATCCCCGCCAGGGCAACCCCCGCGTAGAGCACCGTCGTGGAGAAGGGGGTTCCCGAGAGGACCAGGTAGAGGATGACCCCGGAGAAGGCGATGGGCACGGAGAGGAGGATCAGGAAGGGCTGGGTGTAGCTCTTGAACTGGGCCCCCAGGACCGCGTAGATCAGGAAGATCCCGACCAGGAAGACCCGCAGGATCTGGACCAGGAGGTCTCCGAGCTCCGCGAACTCCCCGCCCACGATCAGGGTCTGGTCCGGGCGGCGGGAGGCGATCTCGGACCGGAACCATGCGCGGATATCCGCGTTGACGGCCTGGACCCCGGTCTTGTCGTAGGCCTCCGAGGAGACCTCCACCTCCCGCTTGCCGTCCACCCGCTTGATGGAGGCCAGGGCCGCGCCCTCCACCACCTCGGCCACCGCCGAGAAGGGCACCAGGCGGCCGTCCGCGGCGGGGATCTTGAGCTCCCGGAGGCGCTCCACCGAGGCGGCCCCCCCGGTGCCCGCGTACCGAACCACCACGTCGAGCTCCTCGTTCCGGAAGAAGACGGTTCCCGCCGGGAACCCGTCGTAGGATCCCCGGATGAAGGTCCCGACGGCGGCCACCGAGAGGCCGTAGGCCGCCGCCCGCTCCTCGTTGATCCGGACCCGGAGTTCCGGGGTTCCGGACTGCAGGGTGTCCTCGATGTTGAAGAGCTCGGGGTATCCGGCCAGGCGCTCCCGAAGGAGGGCCGCGGTCTCGACGAGGCCGTCGTAATCGTCCCCCCGGATGCGGAATCCCACCGGCTTCGCCACGGGAGGTCCGGATTGAGCCTTCCGGTAGATGACCCGCTCCGGTCCGGGAATGTCGGATGTCATGCCCTTGATCTCGTCCATGATCGCCGCGACGGACCGCTTCCGTCCCTCCTTGAGCTCCGTCAGGTCCACGACGATCTGACCCACGTTGCCCGCGGAGGTGCCGCCGCTCCCGGAGGACCGGAACCCCACGGAGGAGATGACGTTTGCCACCTCTCCGTCGCCCTTCCGGGGCAGGATGCGATCCTCGAAGGCCCGGATCGTCCGCTCGGTGGAATCGCGGTTGGTGCCCGTGGGCATGTCCAGATCGATGTAGAAGAGGGTGAAGTCCTCGGCGTTGAAGAGATCCTGGCGGATGAAGGGTACCGCCGAGAAGATGCCCAGGGTGACCACCGCGAAGACCAGGACGGTGAGCTTCCGACGGGCGTACAACGCCCGCACGAAGCGCTCGAAGCCCGGGCGGATCCGCTGGAAGAGGTCCGGCTTGGAGCTCAGCCGGTCCGCCCCGGGCCACTCCGCGGAGTGGGAGGGGATGAAGAGGATGGCTTCCAGGGTGGAGGCCAGCAGGGCGATGATCACCGTCAGGGGAATGACCCGGAGGAACTTCCCGATGGTTCCGGGAAGGAGCATGAGGGGCAGGAATGCGGCCACCGTCGTCAGGGACGAGGACACGATGGGCCAGGCCACCTGGGCGGTGCCCTCGATCGCGGCCCGCCTCTTGTCGAAGCCCAGCTGCCGGAGCCGGTAGGTGTTCTCGGTGATGACGATGGCGTGGTCCACGATCATCCCCAGGACCAGGACCAGTCCGAATAGGGTGTTGGAGTTCAGGGTCTCCCCCATCGCCTCCAGGATCACGAAGGTGATGGCGAAGGTGACGGGGATGCCCAGGGCCGTCATCAGGGCGTTGCGGATGCCCAGGAACAAAAGGAGGATCACCGTCAGGAGGACCAGGCCCTGGGCGGCGTTGGAGACCAGTACGTCCACGCTGTCCCGGATCTGCACCGTGGAGTCGTTGACAAGGTCGATCCGGACCCCCTCGGGCAGGGTCGTCCAGGCTTCCCCGACGATTTCCTTGACCCCGTCGATGACCCCGATGGCGGAGCCCCGGGGAACCTTGCCCACCCGGAGGATGACGGAGCGTTCCCCGTTGATCCGGGCGGTATCCCCGTTCTCGTCGAAGGCCTCGTAGACCCGGGCCACGTCCCCCACGTGGACCACCGCCCCGGAGGGCCCCACCCGGCGGACGATGACCTTGTCGAAGTCCCCGATGCCCTGGAGGGAGCCCACGGTGCGCAGGAGGTATTCCCGGGACACGGTCTCCAGGGTTCCCCCGGGGACGGTGACGTTCTTCTGTTGGACGGCCCGGAGCACCTCGGCCAAGGAGATGCCCACCGCCTCCAACCGGTCCCGGTCCGCGTCCACCACGATGCGCCGATCCCGGTCCCCGACGAGGTCCACGGAGGAGACGTCCTTGACCTCCAGGATCCGGTCCCGGAGGGTCCGGGCGATCCGGTTCAGGTCCTCGTAGGGGGCGGATCCGGAGACCGCAACCTCGATGACCGGCAGGAAGTCGTTGGAGGAGAAGTCGTCCACCAGGGCCGGTAGGGTCCCGTCCGGAAGTTCGACCCGGGAGAACCGGGTCCGCACGTCCTGGAAGAGGCGGTCGAACTCGTCGTTGGAGATCCCGTCGTCGAACTCCACCCGCACGACCGCAAGTCCGTCGGAAGCCACGCTCTGGATCTGCTTGAGGCTGTCCAGTCCCTGCATCTCCCGCTCGATCCGGACCACCACGGACCGTTCGATGTCCCCCGCGGACACCCCCGGGAAGGGAACCGCGATGTTAACCCAGAAGAAGGGGACCTCGGAGAACTGTTCCTGGGGCATCCGGACCAGGCTGAAGGATCCCAGGACCAGGACCGTGACCAGGACGATGGTCAGGAGTACGCTGTTCTCGGTGGAGAATTTCGGAAGGTTCATAGCCGGCTCCTATTCCCAGCCGGCGGTGTCGCCGCGCTCGGTGGAGACCACGGGGACCCCGGGCCGCAGCTGGGTGAGGGCGCTGATGATCAGTTTCTCCCCCTCCGCCAGGCCCGAGAGGACTTCCGCACGGACCCCGGACCTCCGGCCCAGGGTCACGGGCCGCACCTCCGCCGTGCCGTCCCGATCCACGAAGACCGCGAAGTCCGAGCCGCGCCGCACCAGGGCGGCGCTGGGGATCACGACCGCGGGTTCCGTCTTCCGGGCCGCGATGGAAACCGTCGCGACCATGCCCGACTTGACCCGGCCGGAAAAACCGTTCCTAAAAGCCACCACCACGGGGAAGCTCCCGGTGGAGGGATCCGCCCCGGCGGCCACGGCCGCCACGGTACCCTCGACGAAGTCCTCCCCCAGGGCGGCGGGCACGTACACCTTGACGGCGGCCCCGGACTCGACCAGGCCCACCTCCCGTTCCCCGACCCCCACGGTCACCCGGAAGGACGAAGTGTCGATGATCCGGGCCACCCGGGCTCCGGGGGCCACCGTGGCGCCCACCGTGGCGACTTCGTCCTTGGAGGCGACCACTCCCGAGATGGGGGAACGAAGCCGGGTATCGTTGAAGGCCTTCAGGGCCGTCTCGTACTGGGCTTTGGCACCGCTGGCGTTGCCCCGGGCCCGGGTGAGGTCCGCCGGGGCGGCGCGGCCCGCGGCGGCCAGGTTCTCCGTGGCCTCCAACTCCAGGCGGGCCGCCTCGTACTGTTCCTTGGTCCGATCCAGGTTCAGCGCGGCGATGCGGTCGTCCACCCGGAGAAGCTCCTGACCCTCCGCGACCCGGTCCCCCAGGACGAAGGACACGGCCTTCACGATGCCCTGGGTTTCCGATACGACAAAGGCCTCCCGGACGCCCGCCACGGTTCCGGAGGCGCGGATCTCGTCCGCCAGGCTTCCCCGGGCGACGGCCAGGGACTCCACCGCCAGGGTCTGGACGGCCTGCGGGGCCTCCCAGGCGGTGGCGCCGGCCACCCCGTCGGGACGGCCGCAGGAGGAAAGGAAGAGGACGAGGGAACCAAGGACGAGCAGCCAGCGGCGAGCGCGGACGTTCATGAATGCCTCCCGGATTTACTAACCTCGAAGAGTGTTCGCCCGATCCATAATGAAATCCTCCGATAAAATAGTAACACTTCTCGAAATCTCAAAATGTTTTCCGCTTCGGAGACCGAACCCTCCGGTAAAAGTATGGTCCCCCGCGCCGGGATTGCCAGGCCGGATCGGGAGGAATACTCTTGTCCCATGAAGGATTCCCGAAGGCCCGACCGTGCCCGGTCCATCGAACCCATCTTCAAGAGCGTCTCCGAGGGGACCGCCGGCAGCGTCCCCGGGACGCCCATCTACATCGGCGACCGCACCCCCGTGGAGGCCACCCTGTCCCTGATCCAGTACAACGCGGAGCAGGTCTCCTTCATCACCCCCGACTCCCTGGAGGAGATCCTGGCCATGCAGGAGGAGGGGATGGTCAACTGGGTCAACGTGAACGGACTGGCGGATCAGGACCTGGTCAAACGTCTCTGCGGGTATTTCCGGCTGGAAGCCCTTACCGTCGAGGACATCCTGAACACCGAGCACCGCCCCAAGGCGGAGGATTTCGGCACCTATTTTTTCCTGATCACCAAGATGATCACCCGAAGGCCCGACGGATCCGTCGAGTACGAGCAGGTCAGCATCGTCATCACCCGGTTCGGCCTGCTGACCTTCCAGGAAACCCCGGGCGACTGCTTCGGCCCCGTCCGGGATCGACTGCGCGCCGGGGTGGGCCGGCTCCGGAAGCTGGGTTCCTCCTACCTCGCCTACGCCCTCCTGGACGTGATCACGGACAACTACTTCTCCGTCCTGGAGTGGCTCGGGGACCAGCTGGAATCCCGGGAGGAGGCGGCCGCGGCGCAGTCCTCGGGAAACCGCTTCATGGTGGATCTCCAAGGGATCAAGGCGGACCTCAACCGGATGCGCCGGACCGTCTGGCCCGTCCGGGAGGCCGTCGGGGCCCTGCTCCACTCCCAGTCGGAGATCCTGGAGGAGGGCCTGGACCCCTTCCTCCGGGACCTCTACGAGAACACCGTCCAGGTCCTGGAATCCCTGGAGGTCTACCGGGAGGCCGCGGCGAGCATCCAGGAAGTCTATCTCTCCTCGGTCTCCAACCGCATGAACGAGGTCATGAAGGTCCTGACCATCATCTCCACCATCTTCATACCCCTCACCTTCATCGCCGGGGTCTACGGGATGAACTTCCGGCACATGCCGGAGCTCGACAAACCCTGGGCCTACCCCGCCGCCTGGGGGGTTATGGTCTCCATCGCCCTGGGCATGGTGGCGTACTTCAAGAAAAAGAAGTGGTTCTAAGAAATCGGATTATATAAAGGACGTGAACCACAGAGACACGGAGACACAGAGAGAAAAGGGAGAGGGAAAAAAGAGGAATTACGAACAACGCCTAATAATAATTCCACTCCCCCCTCTTCTTCCTTCTTCCTTCTTCCTTCTTCCTTCTTCCTTCTTCCATACTCCTCTCTCTTCCTCCCTCTTACCTCCGTGTCTCTGTGCCTCTGTGGCGAATTCGTAATATAGTGTTTTATACAAATTCTCCAACGGCGAATCTTGACCGGTGTCCTATAACGGTATAGGATAGCGCGTCGCTCCCCGTCTCCGCCGCGCCCAGCCCGAACCCTGTGCATACCCCGGGCGCGAGGAGGGGGTCCCTTCCGTCCACGACTATCGTGCAATCCTCCCGCCTCCGCTCTTGCTTGAGGCCGGAAACCGCGAGGGCGTGGGCGACGGGCGTCCGGGGGGCGCCGCGAGATCTCCGGCAGGTCGACCGGACAGGCCGACATCTTATAAGGAGTAGCTTTTCGATATGGAAAGAAAGACATTCCGAGGCGGCGCGCATCCGCCGGAGCGGAAGGATCGAACCAGCGAACTTCCGATCGAATACGTGCGCTCGGTGAAACAGGTCGTGGTCCCGGTCAACCAGCACTTCGGACCCCCCATCCAGCCCCTGGTCAAGGTCGGGGACTCGGTCAAGCGCGGGCAGAAGATCGCGGACGCCGAGGGCCGCATGACGGTCCCGGTCCACGCCCCGATCTCCGGGGTGGTGAAGAAGATCGAGCCCCGGCTCCAGCCCAACAACGCCGAAGGCCCGGCCATCGTCATCGAGCCGGACGGTTCGGACGTCGTCGACTTCCTGCCGGTCCTGGACGCCTTTTCCTGCACCAAGGACCAGGCCCTGGCCCGGATCCGGGAGGCCGGAATCGTGGGCATGGGCGGCGCGGGCTTCCCGGCCCACGTGAAGCTGGCCCCGCCCCCGAACAAGCCCATCGACGTGGTCATCGCCAACGCCGCGGAGTGCGAGCCCTACCTGACCATCGACGAGCGGCTCCTGGCCGAGCGTCCCGGGGATGTCGTGGACGGCATGGCCATCCTCCTTAAGACCCTGGGTGTGGCCAAGGGGGTCATCGGCCTGGAGGCCAACAAGGAACACCTGGTCCCCCTCCTCTCCGAGACCATCGCCGAGCGCCGCCGGGAGGGCCAGGAGATCTCCGTCATCGTCCTGGAGACCAAGTATCCCCAGGGCGGCGAGAAGATGCTGATCACCGCCATCACCGGAAAGGAAGTCCCCTCCGGGGGCCTGCCCATGGACGTGGGCTGCGTAGTGCAGAACGTCGGCACCCTGGCGGCCGTGGCGGACGCATTCAACAAAGGCCAGCCCCTGATCGAGCGGGGGTTCACCGTCACCGGAGGGGCCTGCAAGACCCCGAAGAACCTGGTCGTCCCGATCGGCACCCTGGTCTCGGACCTGGTGCCGGACACGATCCAGGTGGACGACGAGAACCTGGCCCGGGTCGTGGCCGGGGGTCCCATGATGGGTCCCGCCGTCCCCTCCTACGCCTTCCCCATCCAGAAGAACACCTCCGGGGTCCTGCTGATGGACAAGGCCGAGGCCCGGTACTTCCAGGAACAGCCCTGCATCCGCTGCGGACGCTGCATGCGCGCCTGCTCCTGCCGCCTCTCTCCGGCCCTCCTCAACGAGGCCCTGAACGCCGGGGACCTGGACGCCGCGGAGGCCATCGGGGTCCTGGACTGCATCGAGTGCGGGACCTGCAGCTTCGTCTGCCCCTCCCGGATCCAGCTGGTCCAGCGCTTCCGGATCGGGAAGCAGCTCCTCCGCGCCAAGAAGCAGAAGGAGGCCCAACGTGCCCGCTAACTCCTTGCTCCTGTCCTCCAGTCCCCACGTCTACAGCGGCGTGACGACCCGGAGGCTGATGCTGTCCGTCATCATCGCCCTGCTTCCCGCCACGGTCTTCGGCGTGGTCCTCTACGGCCTGCCCGCCCTGGGGGTGATCCTGACCTCCGTCGCCGCCTCGGTGCTCTCCGAGGCCGGGTTCCGGGCCCTGCTCAAGCGGGACATCCGGATCGGGGACCTCTCCGCGGTCGTCACGGGCCTCCTCCTGGCCCTGATCATCCCGCCCTCGACCCCCCTGTGGATGGTCGCCCTGGGCGCGGTCTTCGCCATCGTGGTGGCCAAGGAGTTCTTCGGGGGCCTCGGGGCCAACCCCTTCAACCCCGCCCTGGTGGGCCGGGCGATCATGATCATGAGCTTTCCCGCGGCCCTGACCACGTGGCACTCCCCCTTCGCCCCCATCGCGGACGCCTACACCACCGCCACCCCCCTGAACCTGCTCAAGATGGGGCAGAGCCTCACGGACGTGGCTTCCACGGTGGGCGCCTCCACCCCGGCGGGTCTCTACTGGAACCTCCTGATCGGGACCCGGGCGGGCTCCATCGGGGAAAGCTCCGTGATCCTCCTGCTCGCGGGCGCGGCCTTCCTCCTGATCATGGGCGTCATCGCCTGGGTCACCCCGGTGTTCATGCTGGGCTCCATCGCCCTCTTCTCCTGGATCCTCGGGGTGGACCCCCTGGTGGCGGTCATCTCCGGCGGCGCGGTCCTGGGGGCCTTCTTCATGGCCACGGACTACGCCTCCACCCCCATGACCCCCAAGGGAAAGGCGATCTTCGGCATCGGCGCCGGCCTCGTGACCGTCCTGATCCGCCAATTCGGCGGCTTCCCCGAGGGAGTCACCTACGGCATCCTGATCATGAACGCCTTCGCACCCTTCCTGAACAAGCTGCGGGTTCCCAAGTACGGCTTCGTGAAGCCCGCCAAGCCCGCCAAGGAGGGCTCCCGATGAAAGAAACCCTGAAGCTCGGCCTGGTCCTGGCCGCCTTCGCGGCCGGAGCCTGCGTGGCCTTGGCCCTGGTGTACACGGTCACCGGGCCGACCATCGAGGGACACGAGATCAAGCAGCTCGAGATGTCCCTGAAGGAACTCTTCCCGGCGGCGGATTCCTTCCGCGCCCTGGACGGGGACGTGGCCCCCAAGGACGGCTCCGTAAAGTTCGACCAGACCTACGAAGTGACCCGGGCGGGCGCCCCCCTGGGCGTGGCGATCAAGGTCCGGGGTTCCAGCTACGGCGGGGACACCACGATGCTGGTGGGCGTGGGCACGGACCGGCGCATCACCGGGGTCAAGGTCCTGGACATCAAGGACACCCCCGGTCTGGGAGCCAACGCCAAGAGCCCGACCTACTTCGTGGACAAGAGCACCAAGACCACCTTCCCCGGACAGTTCGCCGGGAAACCCCTTTCCGATCCCTTCGAGGTCAAGAAGGACGTCGTGGCCATCACCGCCAGCACCATCACCAGCAAGGCCCTGACCAACATGGTGAAGCAGGCGGGGATCGCCGCGGCCGAGTACCTCGAGCGATCCGCCCAGGGAGGCAAGTAGATGAAGCGCCTCGTCGGAATCTTCGTAAGGGGCCTCGTGGCGGAAAACCCGCTGCTGATGCTGATGATCGGCCTGTGCTCCGCCCTGGCCGTCACCACCAGCGTGGAGAACGCCATCGGCATGGGCCTGGCCATGACCTTCGTTATCGTCTTCGCGGAGCTGGTGATCTCCCTCTTCCGGAAGCTCATCCCGAACTCCGTGCGCATCCCGACCTTCATCATCGTGATCGCGGCGTTCACCACGATCATCGACCTGTCCATGAAGGCCTACTTCCCCGAGCTCTCCAAGTCCCTGGGGGTGTTCATCCCCCTCATCGTGGTGAACTGCATCATCATGGGGCGGGTGGAAGCCTTCGCCTCCAAGGAGAAGCCGCTGGACGCCGTGGTGGACGCCCTGGGCATGGGCCTTGGGTACACCTGGGTGCTCGTGGGCATCGCGGCCTTCCGGGAACTCCTGGGCAACGGGACCCTGCTCAGCGCGCAGATCATGCCCGAGGCCTACCAACCCATCCTGTTCTTCACCCTTCCCCCGGGCGGATTCCTGGTCTTCGCCCTGTTCATCTCCTTCAACATCTGGCTCAAGCGGGTCCTGGACCGCAGCGACCGGGCCCCGGTCAAGGAGGCCGCATGAACCTCGCCAAGATCTTCATCTCCGCGTTCCTGATCGACAACATCGTCCTCATGCGGTTCATCGCCCTGTGCCCCTTCATAGGGATGTCCGTGGACGTCCCCAAGTCCTTCGGCATGGGCCTGGCGGTGACCTTCGTCATGGTCATGGCGACCATCGTCACCTGGCCCCTCTACCACTTCGTCCTGGTCCCCCTGAACATCGGGTTCCTCCAGATCCTGGTCTTCATCCTGGTGATCGCCACCCTGGTCCAGCTGGTCGAGTTCTTCCTGAAAAAGCAGGTCCCGAGCCTGTACGGATCCATGGGCATCTACCTGCCCCTGATCACGACCAACTGCGCCATCCTGGCGGTGACCTTCGACAACATCACCCGGGGCTTCAACCTGGTGGAGTCGGTGGTGTACGCCGTGGGCGTGGCCGCGGGATTCCTGCTGTCCATGGTCCTGCTGGCGGGCATCCGGGAACGGGTGCGCACCAGCCCCATCCCCGAGTTCCTGAAGGGCACGCCGATGCTCTTCGCCGCGACGAGCCTCCTGGCCGTGGCCTTCATGGGCTTCGCGGGCCTGGTGAAGTGAGGAGGATCCGATGAGCGCGATACTGATCACCCTCGGGTTCTCCGCCCTCCTGGCCTTCGCCCTGGGCTTGGCCTTGGGGGTCTTCAAGAACATCTTCCACGTGGAGCAGGATCCCCGGGTGGCCCAGGTACGGGACGCCCTGCCGGGAGTCAACTGCGGCGGCTGCGGATTCCCCGGCTGCGACGGTTACGCCGCGGCGGTGGCCGCGGGCGCGGCCCCCGTGGACAAGTGCGCTCCCGGCGGCAAGTCCGTGGTGGAGATCCTGGCGGGCATCATGGGAGTCTCCGCCTCCAGCGAGGAGGTCGTGGCCGTCCTCCGCTGCCAGGGCACCAAGGAGAAGGCCTCCCTGAAAGGCAACTACGTGGGAGTCCCCACCTGCCGGGCCGCCAAGCTCTCCGCGGGAGGCACCAAGACCTGCGCCTGGGGCTGCATGGGCTACGGGGACTGCACGGCGGTCTGCAAGTTCGACGCCCTGCGCATGGGGGACGACGGACTTCCCCACGTGGACTACGCCAAGTGCACGGGCTGCGGGATGTGCGTGGCCGAGTGCCCCCAGGGCCTCTTCGCCCTGGTCCCCAAGGAGCGCAAGGGCTCCATCGTCCTGTGCCAGAACCGCAGCGTGATCAAGCCCTCGGTGGCCAAGGCCTGCAAGGTCGGCTGCATCAAGTGCGAGATCTGCGTGAAGAACTGCCCGGAGAAGTGCATCGCCATGGAGAACGGGATCCCCGTGACGGACTACTCCAAGTGCACCTCCTGCGGGGTCTGCGTGACCAAGTGCCCCACCAAGTGCTACAAGATGCTGGAGGACGGGGTCATCCGCTTCGCCCCGGCGAAGAAAACCGAAGAACCGGCTCCCGTGGCGTAAACCGCGCTGTAGAGCACGGAGCGGCCGCCCCTTCCGGGGCGGCCGTTTTTTTACGGCGAGCTCACGGATTGCGCGAATCCTCATTTTTCCCTAACATGACCGGGACGGTACTCCGTCGGGGGGATTCCATGGAATGGAGCGAGGTTTTGTCCGGCACGATCATCACCACCCAGGTGGCCGCCGCCCGCCTGATCGCCGCCCTGGTGGCGGGCGCCGCGATCGGCCTGGAGCGGGAGGCCCGTCGGCAGACCGCGGGACTCCGCACCCATATCCTGATCTGCCTGGGCTCCACCCTCCTCATGCTCCTGTCCATCTGGATGCCCCAGACCCACATGGACTTGAAGAACGGCGATCCCGGCCGGATCGCCGCCCAGGTCGTATCGGGGATCGGCTTCCTGGGCGCCGGGGCCTTCATCAAGATCGGGAACAACATGAAGGGCCTCACCACCGCGGCTTCCATCTGGGTGGCCGCGGCCCTGGGCCTAGCCGTCGGGGCGGGACTCTGGATTCCCGCGTTCTTGGCCCTGATCCTTTCGCTGGTGGTGCTGATCTTCCTGGAGCCCGTGGAGCGGCGCTTCTTCCCCTCCGAGCGGTTCAAGCTCCTTCAGATCTGGTACGACGGGACCGGCATGGACCGGGCCGCCGTCTTCTCCCTGCTGAAAAGCCGGGAGATCCCCATCCAGTCCGTGGACGCCTACCAGTCGGTGCGGGGAAAGCGAACCCGCCTGAACTTGCTGGTGAAGATCCCGGTCCACGCGGACCTGGAAAGCCTGTTCGCGGACATCCGAAAGACCGGCAAAGTGCTGAAGGTGCAGCTCCAGGAGAAGTACTGATTCCCTGTTCCGCCTGCCATTGTAAACCGAAATGGTAGAGATTATTCTTTTCCTCGGAGGGCTTCGGTGAACGTAAGCCCGGGGAACCTTTTCGGCATCCTCTCCCTCATGAACCTCATGCTGGCGGGGGTGATGACCTACGCGTGGAAGGTGAGCGCCCGTATCTCCGGCATGGGGTACTGGGCGGGGGGATTCGCGGGGATAAGCGCGGGCCAGCTCCTGCTTTCCCTGTTCTGGTTTTTCCCTTCCCGCCCGATCGCCGTAGCGGCCTTCCTCGTCCAGCTCGCGGGCTCGATCCTGCTGTTCCGGGGCTGTTCCCTGTTCCTGGACCAGCCGACCGGCTTCCGGATGGCAGCCGGCGCAGTCCTGGCGTCCCTGGCCAGCGGAGCCGCCATCTTCCTCGTAGGCGACCCCGGAATCGCGGCCCGGATCCACCGCGTCATCGGCTACGGAGCCTTCGCCCTTGTCTTCGTACGCACCACCTTCCTCTTTCTCCGGAAGAAGTCCTTCATGTGGGGAGGTATCCGGTACGGGGCGTCGGCCGCCCTGCTGGCCCTCGCCCTGCTTCAGGTTTACCGGGCCCTGGAGTCCGCACTCCCCGACGGAATCCTGCTTCCCATGCCCGCCCAGCTCTACTCCGGCCTATTCCTCTTCGTGTATACCGGCCTGGCCCTGACCCTGCTCCAGATGGGGTACGCCAAGTACGGCGAGCAACTCCGGGCCCGGAGCGAGGAACGGCAGGTGCTCCTGCGGGAAATGCATCACCGCACCAAGAACAACCTGGCCATCGTGGCTTCCCTACTGTCCCTGGAATCAGGGCGGCTGGAGGACCCCCGGGCGGTGGCGGTCCTGGTTCAACTGGAAGAGCGTGTTCGGGCGATCAGCCTTTTGCACGAGCTTCTGCAGAGCGCCGAATCCTCCCGGACCGTCCGGGCGGACGAGTACGTAGGGAGCGTTGCGGAGGCCGCGGGCCGCCCGGACCCGTCGGTCCGGAAGAACCTCCGATTGGAGCGGGATATCGATTCCATCGAACTGTCGGTCACGAAGGCCATTCCCATCGGCCTCATCGTCAACGAACTTGTGACGAACTCGGTGAAGCACGCGTTCCTGGGAAAGGCCGACGGAAGGATTCGCGTCTCGCTGAATTGCCGGGGCGAGTGGCTGGAGCTCGTCGTGGCGGACGACGGGTCCGGAATCGGCGCCGGGACGCGCCCGGGATCCCTGGGGCTCTCCCTCGTCTCGTCCCTGGCCGCCCAGCTGGGCGGGGAAGTCCGATTCCTGGAGGAGGGGGGGACGAAGGTCGTCGTCCGAATCCCCGAAACCTGAGCCTAGGGAGCCGGGCTCCCGGCCGGGGCGGCTTCCTTCAACTTCAGGTACTCCGTGTTGAGCCGCGACATCCGCAGGTTGAGCCGGGCCAGGCGCTGGGCCAAAAGGCGGGCCAGGAAAATCCCGTAATGGGGGTTCTCCTTGATCAGGTTCACGAAGTCCTGCTTGGAGATCCGGATCAGGACGCTCCGCCCCTTGGAGACGATCGTAGCGGAACGGCGGTTGGAAAGCAGGAAGGACATCTCCCCGAGGAAGATGTCGTCCGGAGTCAGGGCGGACACGAGCTTGCCCTTCGAATAGACGTACAGCACTCCAGAAACGATGTAGTAGAGGTAGTCCGACTCCTCCCCCTCGGAGCACACGTACTGCCCGTCCTCGAACCGGAGCTCCGGAGACGCGACGAAGATGCCCGGGATCACGTTGCTCGAGTTCTTCTGGTGCTCGATCTCGAAAGAGACCTCGTTGCCGGACTCGTTGTACCCCATGTTCTGCACGTAGAGCCGGGCCATGATCATGCCCATGCCGTGCAAACCCGGTTCGTTCGGCTGGGCGGCCATCCGGGACCTCCAGTCGAAACCCTCGCCCTCGTCCCGGATGGTGAACCGGGAGCGCTCCGGGGTGATGGTGTAGGTAAAGTAGATCTTCCGCGCCCGGATCGCAGGATCCTCGTTCTTGGCCCGGATGAGGTCCATGATGTCCCGGTTCTGTTCCAGCCACGCCGTCTTCTCGTCGTAGGAGATCTTGCAGTTCCCGTGCTCGATCGCGTTGACCAGGAGCTCCAGGAGGGCGACGTGGAGCTTTTCCTTCAGGTCCCGGTTGATCAAGTTCGCGTTGTACAGGTAGTTCGTCACCAGGTTCGAGTAGGTGGTTATGTCCAGGGGATCGTTGTCGATGACGAAGGATCCCGAGATGTTCTTGATCAGGTGCTGCTGGATGCCCCGCTGGAAGAGGATCTGCTTGTTCTGCCGGACGATCTTGAGGAGCCGGGAGAAGCCCGTAAGGAATTCCCGCTTCCGGAGGACCGCGATGACGTTCTGGTCCTTCATCGTCTCCTGCAGCTTCTGCTCGTCCTCGTTGTCGTGGATGGCGACGATCCCGCCGTAGTGGAGCCAGGGATCCGCCCGCACCTCCGCGAGAAGCGCAGGGATGTCCACCTTCGGGTCCGAGAAATAGAGGATCTTCACGTCCGGCAGCTCGTACTTGAGGAACTCGATCACCGCGTCCGGATCCTCGAAGAACTCGGGGACGAAATCCCCTCCGAACCGCGCGCACTCCTTCTGGATGAACTGGTTGAGCCGCTCGTCGCTGGAAATGACCGGGATCTTCCGCATGGGCCGTTCCTCGTGCTCGATGGTATTTCGTTCCCAGTATCGGCATGCCGGTGCTTCGGATTGACTCGTTTCCGCCGGGCCGTGTAGAATACGGCCCCGTATCGGTAGCCCCTCCGGGCCCTTAGCTCAGTCGGTTAGAGCTGCGGACTCATAATCCGTAGGTCGCTGGTTCAAGTCCAGCAGGGCCCATTCCCAGAAAAGACATCGCTTATCCTCGAAATCGGCCGCCTTGATTCACGGCGGCCCTGCTGGACTTGTGCCGCAGCCCGATCCAATGAGGGCCGCGGGCGGACGCGCCGCAGGACGCGGCGCGAGTGCCCCGAGGCGGCCCGGAGCGAGCCGGAAGGATTCCGGCGAGTGAAGGGCAAGTCCAGGAGCCCCGCGTCGCGGGGCCCCTGGTTGGTGGGACCTGCCGGACTTGAACCGAAGCCTGCGCAAGCTAGATGCTAGCGGCGGATGGAAAATTCTGGCGATCGCGCATGCCCCGGTCGCACACCCTTCCACATCGGGCTGAGTCTACTCCGATCCCTCAAACGACTCGTTCCCGGGCATAGCGCACCATGCCCCCCGCTGTCAGAATGTCCCTCTCCCGCCTGCTCGCCGAGCAGCGAAGCTCGAAAGCGAACCTCTTCGTCTCGTTCCGGCCGGCAACCCGGACCTCGCCCGACGAACCGCCGCCCGACAGGGCGGAGCGGATCCCCGCGAAGGAAAGCGCGTCGAACTTGTCGATCCGGTCGTAATCCCCGGGGTCCAGGAACTCCAGGGGCACGATCCCGCAGTTAATGAGGTTGGCCTTGTGGATCCGCGCGAAGCTCTTGGCCAGGACGGCCCGGACGCCCATGTAGACGGGCACGAGCGCCGCGTGCTCCCGGGACGAGCCCTGTCCGTAGTTCTCGCCCCCCAGTACGAATCCGCCGCCATACCTCGCCGCGTTCTCCGGAAAATCCGGATCGCAGCGAACAAGGCAATATCGGGCCAGCCGGGGGATGTTCGACCGGTACGGAAGGACCTCCGCCCCGCCCGGCATGATGTGGTCGGTGGTCACGTTGTCCCCGGTCTTCGCCAGGAGGGTTCCCCGGATATCCTCCTCCATGGAATCGAACACGCTGAAGGGTTTTATGTTGTTGCCCCTCTGGACTTCGTAATCCGGCGGCACATCCTTGAACGGCGGTTCGATAAGGTTGTCGTCGACGGCGAAGCGTTCGGGCATGGCGACCCGGCCGGGCGCGCCGGGGTCGTCCAGGGCTCGGATGCGGCCCGCCAGGGCCGACGCGACGGCCGTCTCGGGGCTGGCCAGGTACACCCGCGCGTCCTCGGTCCCGGAACGCTTCTCGAAATTCCGGTTGAAGGTGCGCAGGGACACCGCCCCCGAGGCGGGGGCCTGGCCCATGCCGATGCAGGGTCCGCAAGCGCACTCCAGGACCCGGGCTCCCGCGGAAACCATGTCCGCCAAGGCCCCGTTACGGGACAGCTCGGCCAGCACCTGCTTCGATCCCGGGGATACGACCAGGGACACCTCCGGCGGGATAGTCCTTCCCTTGAGCGCCGCGGCGACCCGCATCATGTCCGAGTAGGATGAGTTCGTGCAGGATCCGATGCAGACTTGGTCTACCGCCACGTGCCCGAGTTCCGACACCGGAACCACGTTGTCCGGACTGTGGGGCGCTGCCGCGAGCGGGTCGAGATCGTCCAGGTCGATCAGGATCATGCGCTCGTATGCCGCGCCCTCATCGGCGCCGATCGCCCGGAACGCCTCGGCCCGGCCCTGGGCGCGCAGAAAACGCTCCGTCTGAGCGTCCGACGGGAACACCGAGCTAGTGGCCCCCAGTTCGGCGCCCATGTTCGCGATCGTGGCCCGCTCGTACACGGTCAGCCCGGCAAGCCCTTCGCCCCCGTACTCCATGACCTTCCCGACCCCGCCCTTCACGGTGAGGACGGAAAGGAGCTTGAGGATGATGTCCTTCGCGCTCGCTTCGGGCCTTAGGTTGCCCGTCAGCTCCACCTTGATCACCGAGGGCATGGTCAGGTGGTAGGTTCCCGTTCCCATCGCCACGGCCACATCGAGCCCCCCGGCTCCGATGGCGAGCATGCCCAGGGCCCCGGCGGTCGGCGTATGGGAATCCGTCCCGAGCAGGGTGCCGCCTGGCTTCCCGAAACGCTCCAGGTGGACCTGGTGACAGATCCCGTTGCCGGGCCGGGAGTAATGGAGGCCGTACTTCCGGCAGAACGTCCGCAGGAAGCGGTGGTCGTCGGCGTTCTCGAATCCCGTCTGAAGGGTGTTGTGGTCCACGTAGAGGACCGAGAGATCGACGGCCGTCCGCTCCATGCCCATGGCCTCGAACTGGAGGCACGACATGGTGCCCAGGGCGTCCTGCATGAGGGTTTGGTCGATCCTGACGGATATCTCGGACCCTGCCTTCGGGCTCCCTTCCACGAGATGGGACCCGATCAGCTTTTCGACGAGATTCATGACGCCACGAACTCGCAGCCCTTCTTGGCCAGGGTCTCGTCCACCCAGGACTTGTCCAGGGTCCCGTCCTCGATCTTCCGGAACTTGTCCGCCTCCATGGCGTTGTGCTTCCGGGCCTTGACGCAGAGCTCCGGGGCATCCGCGGGCCGGATCACCACCACGCCGTCGGCGTCGCCGACCAGGATGTCGCCCGGCAGGATGGCCTGGCCCCCGACGCAGACCGGTACGTTGATCTCCCCGGGTCCGTTCTTGTAGGGGCCCTTCGGCTGGACACCCTTGGCGTACACGGCCAGCGGCATGTCGACCAGGGACTCCACGTCCCGGATACAGCCATTGATCAGGAATCCCGCGATGCCACGCTTGATCGCGGTGCGCATCATGATCTCGCCGCAGAGGGAATGGTCCATGCATCCTTCGCCGTCCACCACGACGATGTCCCCGGGCTGGGCCATGTCCAGGGCCTTGTGGAACATGAGGTTGTCTCCCAGGGGAACTTTGACCGTGAAGGCGGGCCCCAGGAGCGGAACCGTGTTGTACGGCCGGATGGCGGCGTCCAGGCCGTAGATCCGGCCCATGTTGTCGCAGATGTTCGCCACGGGGATATCGCGGAACTTCTCCACGAGTTCCCGATCGGGCCGGTTGATGGTCTCGAAGACCCGGAAGCCGACGTTGGGCATAGAAATCTCCTTTGCGAATGGATCGTTCGGGGGGTCGGACGGAAAGGGCGCCCCGGCCCCGTGCCGGCCGGGACGCCCGATGAGATGTCTGGCTACTTGCTCAGCCCGAGCTCCTTGAGCAGGGCTTCGATCATCACGAGCTGCTCTCGGTACATCTTGTCGAAAGTGGCGGAATCCGCGTAGACCGCGGGCTCTCCGAGCTTGATGGCCCGCTGCTTGAAGTCCTCGCTCTGGATGATCTGCGCGAACGCCTTGTCCAGGGCCTCCAGCACCGCCTTCGGGGTCTTCCGGGGGGCGAAAATCCCGCGGGTGGACGTGAGGGTCGCCTTGTATCCCTGCTCGATGAACGTCGGGGCGTCGGGGAGTTCGGGAATGCGCTTGGGACTGGAGACGCCGATGATCTTCATCTTCCCCGCCCGGACCTGCTCGAGCACCGTGGCCGGGAAGGAGGAGACGGCTGTGACGTGTCCGCCCAGGACCGCGGAGATGCCTTCGGCCGTGCCCTTGAAGGGGACTTCCTTGACCTGCTTGGTCACTCCCATGGCGAAGAGCATGTTGGCGCCCAGAACGTGCAGGGTGGACCCCACGCCCGGGTGAGACCAGGAGAACTTGCCGGGATTCGCGGCGATCCAGTCCCGCATCTCCTTGGCGTTGTTGAAGGGGGCGTCGGCCCGGACGGCCAGGAGGGGGGCCACATCGCTGGCCAGCGCCAGGCCGACGAAATCGTCCGCCTTGAAGTCCACGGAATCCATGTACAGGGAGATCGGCAGGGACATGGTGGCGTACAGAAGGGTGTAGCCGTCGGCCTTGGCCGCGGCCACGTACGTAGCGCCGATGGCTCCGCCCGCGCCGGGTTTGCAGGTGATCTGGATGGGCTGGCCGAGGTACTTCGCGGCCTCGGGGGTCAGGAGCTCCGCGGCAAGGTGGGTCCCCCCGCCCGCGGCGAAGCCGACGACCACCTCTACGGGCTTGATCGGGAACTTGGGCGCGGCGAAGAGCGCCGCAGGGAGAACCGCCAGAATGGCCGCAACGAGGGACACCGTTCTTCTCTTCATACTCTCGTCTCCTTTATACGTGATCCGGCGGCGTCGGAAGCCAGGCTTCCTCACAGTCCGGAATGGGATACCGATTCGGGCACTCTCGAGGCCGTGCCTATGCCTGCGCGGCGAGTTTCCGGTTCCGCCGCACCATGAACACGCTGAACACCAGGGCCCCCACGATCAGGACCAGGGAGATCGGCCGAGTGAGGAATATGGAGATGCTGTAGTCCGAAAGGATCAGGCTCTGCCGCAGGCTCATCTCGAGCTGGGCCCCGATCACGAAGGAGATGACCAGGGGCGCGATGGGGAATTTGTTCTTCTTCAGGATGAATCCCAGGGCGCCCAGGACGATCATGGTCATGGAGTCGAAGATGTTGCTCCGGTTGGCGTAGGTTCCCACGACGCAGATGATGAAAATCATGGGAATCAAGGTGGCCTTCCGGAGCTTGACGACACCGGCGAAGACGGGAATACCGACCCTCCCCACGGCCAGGAGGACGACCACCGCGAGGAACAGGGCGATGTAGATCGTGTACACGGTCCCTATATCCTCGATGAACATCAGGGGCCCGGGCTTGATCCCGTGGGCGATCAGGGCGCCCACCAGGATGGCGGTGACGACGTCCCCGGGTATGCCCAGGGTCAGGAGGGGAACCAGGGCCCCGCCCGCGACGGCGTTGTTGGCCGCTTCGGGGGCCGCCACGCCTTCCAGGATCCCCGTCCCGAAGCGTTCCGGATGCTTGGACCGCCGCTGGGCCTCGGCGTAGGACACGAAGCAGGCGGTGCTCCCCCCGATGCCGGGCAGGACGCCGATGAGGGCACCAATGATCGAGGACTTCAGGATGTTGATCTTCTGCTCCCAGAATTCCCGGAAGGTGAGCTCGTTGTCCGACACGCTCAGGGGATCCGCCTTTCTGAAGAGGTCCGCCCGGGATTGGGAGAGCTGGGATAACAGCTCGGAGAGAGCGAAGACCCCGATGAAGACCGACAGGGTCTGAAGGCCGTCGGCCAGGTTGATGTTCCGGAACGTGAACCGCCGGGTACCCATGATCGGATCCATGCCCACGGTGGCCAGGAGCAAGCCCAGGAGAGCGGAGATAAGGCCTTTCAGGAGGGACTTGCCCGAGATGCCGGAAATGAGGGCCAGGGAGAGAAGCATGAGGCTGAAGTACTCCGGGGGGCCGAACTTCAGGGCCACCGTGGACAGGGGCTTGGCCATGGCCAGCAGGATGATGGTCCCGATGAGGCCGCCGGAGCAGGACGCGTACAGGGCCATCTTGAGCGCCTTGCCCGACTGACCCTTCAGGGCGAGCTGGTAGCCGTCCAGGGTCGTGGCCGCCGCGCTCGCGGTCCCCGGCGTGTTGATCAGGATGGCCGAGATCGACCCCCCGAACATGGAACCCTGGTAGGACCCCATCATCAGGCCGATCGCCACGGGGGTGGGCAGGTAGAGGCTCACCGGAAGGAGGAGGGCGATGCACATGGACGGGCTGATTCCCGGCATTCCGCCGCCGATAATGCCCACCACGACGCCCGCCGCGATGCCTAGAAGAACGGGCACCGAAAGGAATTGATTCAGGGATTCCAGAAGCACGTTCATGTCGATCTCCTTGCGTCCGGTCTTCAGAAGCCCAGGAAGCCTTCGGGAAAGCTGATCTTGAAGGCCAGGGAGAAGACCAGGTATACCGCGGCCACGAAAAGGACGGATTCCAGCAGGCACCAGTGGATCCTGGTATGCCCGAAGTAAAGTAGGAGGAATACGAGATAGAGGACGCTGGCCAGCACGAACCCGAGGTATCCCACCACGAAGAGATACGCCAGGGCGCTGGCCAGGAAGAGGGCATGGCGCATGTAGCTTTTCAGATTCACCCGGGCTTCCGGCGACCGGAACAGGGTTACGTTCAGCCGCCCGGCTTTCTTTAGTCCCGCTGCCGACGTGAGGGCGAGAATAGCCCCGCAGATTCCCCCGCAGATCACGAGGAGACGGGGGAAGAAATCGGGATTGAGGTCTGCCTGGCCGTTGTACCGGATCTGGGCGGGTATAGCCCAGAAATACAGCAGGGCACAGACGATCATGACAACGAGCCCGGACCGCAGGTCCGCTACCTTCTTTTCCATGGGATCACTCCTTCATTTCGGGGCCAACCGCGTCCGCGGGGAGGTAGGCGACGCCGTCCATCAGGATCCGGGCGGTCCGGAAGACCGATACTTTACGGATGCCTTCGCCATCCCGCTCCATCCGTATTTCCATGGGCCCGTAGGGATGACCGATCACGAGGTTGGTCCCGTCCGACCGGGCCCGATCGCTCAGGGAGTCCCAGACCACCGTTCCCGGAATGAGGGCCGCGGCGCCGGTGCTGACGGCGCCGCCAATCATATAAGCCCGGTGCATCTTTTGCATGGAGCCCAGCCGGGCCGTGATGTCGATGGAGTCGGCGGGAATCGGCTTCCCTTCCGGGTTCACGTAGTCCTGGGGTTTGGAGACGAATCCGATCTTGGGGAAGGCCGGACTCTTTTCCGTAGCCTCCTCGGCCCGCTCCACGATGCCCGAAAGCACCGCGGCCTCGCAGCGAACGGCTTCCATCAGGGAGAGCACCGCGGGCATGGCCTCGACCTCGGTCGGAAGCTCGGTGCCCTTCAGGCCCAACTCCTCGGCCCGCATGTACACCACGGGGGTGACGGCGTCGACGACGGAGATCGTGAACGTCCTTCCGTCGCGGAGCTTCACGACATCCTTCACGTTTCCCGTGGGGAGAATCCTGCCCGTCACACCTCCGGCGGGATCCAGGAACTCCACCAGCAATCCGGGCGCCGTTCCGGGCACGCCGTGTATGGCGTACGTCCCCACGGTGCTAGCCCGACCGGCCGACACGGGAACCTTTACGTGGATGATCTTCGAGGTGTTCACGTTGAAGATCCGGACCGTGGTCTCCGGCTCCCGGACCGGCACGAGATCCTGGGCCACGGCGAAGACCCCCACCGCGGAGGTCAGGTTCCCGCAGTTCCCCTGCCAGTCAATCTTCGGCTTATCCACGGATACCTGTCCGAACGTGTAGTCCACGTCGGCGTCCGGGCGGTCCGACGGCCCTACGATCGCCACCTTCGAGGTGAGGGAATTCGCGCCCCCGAGGCCATCGATCTGGCGGAGGTCGGGACTTCCCATGAGGCGGAGGATGATCCGGTCCCTCGACTCGCCCGGGCCCGGCAGCTCGTTCGCCCGAAAAAACAGGCCCTTGCTTGTGCCTCCCCGGACGATCGAGCAGGTGTAGGGTATGAAGTCGCGTTTCATAGGTTTGGCCTCTCCTTGTTCCGCGTCGCTCAGTACGCGGGATACCCGCAGAGCGTCTGGTTCACGATATCCTTCCGGGACAGGGGCTTGCCCTCCAGCACCCGGAGCACATTCTCCGTCACTTTCCGCACCATGGGGAGAGTCAGGTCCGCGACCGTCCCGCCCATGTGGGGCGTAAGGATGACGTTGTCCAGACCCCGGAGCGGTCCCGAATCCGGATACGGCTCCTCGGCGACGCTGTCCAAGGCGGCGCCCAGGAGCGCTCCGGACCGCAGTCGTTCGGCCAGGGCCGCCTCGTCCACGAGGCCGCCCCGCGAGGTGTTGACCAGGACCGCCCCGGTCTTCATGGACGCCAGCGCCGACGCGTCCAGGATGTTCCGCGTCGAATCGACGAGGGGCAGGTGGAGGGAGACGATGTCGCTCTCCCCGAGGAGGTCCTCGAGGGGACGGTAGGCTAAACCGAGGGCGTCCTCCTCCTCCGGGGAGAGGCGGAACGCGTCGAAGTACCGGACATCCGCTCCCAGGGCTTTCGCTTTGGCCGCCACCAGCCGCCCGATGGCGCCGCATCCGACGAGCCCCACGACCTTGTCCGCGATGGTGAAGGACGATTGGGCGAACCGTACCCGATCCCACTCGCCCCGCCGCACGGAGGCGTCCAGGGCGGTCAGGTGCCGAAGGGAAGCCAGCATGAGAAGGATCGCGTGTTCGGCGACCGCATTGGAATTGACGCCCGCGGCCACGGCCACGGGAACGCCCTTCCTGCCCGCCGCTTCGATGTCCACGGTGTCAAAGCCCGCACCCCAGCGTTGGATGAAGCGGAGGCGGTCGTTCCCGCCGATGAGTCCCCCGTCCATGCGGAGAGTCCTCAGGATGACGACTTCCAGATCGCGGGAGACATCGAGACCCGATTGTTCCGGTATTTCCCTCAGGGTTACCCCGGGGGGGAGCAGGGATCGGATCAGACCGGGTACTTCCGATGGATACGGACCCGCGAGGGTCACGGTTGTCTGCATATTGGCTCCTTGGCGTATTCTGATCTAGCATGTTTCGTGCCAAGGGGTGAAAACAGGGCGAAAGAAAAGGCAACCAGCATAGCCAAGGAATTTCCTTGCGGTACATTTATGTTTTCTGCGGTATTCCGCACCCCTCGGGCGACCGCAATGGCGAGACTCGAACTATATGTGCATTATTTATCGAAAAAGTAAGTCAACCTGAAATTGTCATTTCATTCTGACATGTCAATTAGAGATATTGACGTCGATTCAACATGCTCTGGCTTCCGCTCAGGGGCAGATTCCGAACTCCTTCAGTCGCCTCCAAAGGGTGGACGAGCTGATCCCGAGACGGCGCGCCGCGGCCGTCCGGTTACCTTGGCATTGCCCGAGGGCTCGCAGGATCATTTCCCGCTCCATGTCCACCAGGGTAGCGACGCCGGGAACTTGGGCGGGCGCTGGAGTATCGGGTTGGGCGCCCGCGGACAGCGCCAGCGGAAGGACGGCCGCGTTCACCGCGGCGGCGTCGAAGGTTCCGAAGTCGGCCAGCACGAGGGTCTTCTCGATGATGTTGCAGAGTTCCCGGACATTGCCGTCCAGGGGAAGGGAACCCAGGATTGCCAGGGCTTCCCGGCTCGGCACGAGTGGTGGACGCCCGGCGCTAGCGCATGCCGCGCGGACGAAATGCTTCACGAGGAAGGGTATGTCCTCGCGTCGGTCCTTGAGGTCGGGGAGGCGCAACTCCAGGACGCTCAGCCTATAATAGAGATCCTCCCGAAATCGGTGCTCCCGGACCTCCGTCCGCAGATCCTTGTTCGACGCCGCGAGGATGCGCACGTCCACGGGGATGACCTTGTCGTCCCCGATGCGCGTGATCTCCCGCTCCTGCACTACCCGCAGCAGGCGGGCCTGGACCTCCAGGGAGATCTCGCCGATCTCGTCGAGAAAGATCGTGCCCGTGTGGGCCAGCTCGAAGATCCCGGCCTTGCCCTCGGTCCGGGCCCCCGTAAACGCGCCTTTGGCGTAGCCGAAGAGCTCGCTCTCCAAGAGACTCGCGGGCAGGGTTGCGCAGTTGACCGCCACGAAGGGGTTCCCGGACCGGCGCGATGCCGTGTGGATGCTTTGGGCGAAAATCTCCTTCCCCGTCCCGGTTTTGCCGAGGATGAGGACGGTACTGTCCACGGCTGCGAACTGCATCGCGGTCCGCTTGCAGGACATCATCGTCTCGCTTTCGCCGATGATGTCCGAAAAACGTTTTTGAGCGCTGTGGCCTTTATGTAGGAGCTTCTTCCGGATCTTGTGATCCAGGTCCTGGATCTGGCCGATCTCCTGGATCGTTGCGACCGCGCCGCGGGTCCTTCCCTCCACGACCACCGGGGCGGCTGTCATGATCAGCTCGGAGTTACCTATGGTGATGAAATCCTCGCTGGCGGGCTGTCCGGTCCGGATGGTCTCCAGGATCTTGGAACCTGGAAGCACGTCCTTGATGAGGACGGGATATCCCCCGTGCCCAGGCATCTTGAGGTGCTTCTGCGCCAGGGGATTCGCCACGGAAACCACGCCGTTGCTGTCCACGGCGAATATCCCGTTGGTCGCGCAGTTCACGATGGCCTGGATCGTCTCGAGCTTCTCCTCCCGCTCGAGGCAGATCCGTAACTCGTACAAAGCCTTCTCGAGAGCCGCGTCGAGCACTTTCTCGTCCGGTTCTACATAGACTCCCTCGAGGCCGATCGCGCGGGCGTTCCGCACTACTGTGTTGCCTCCGACGAACGCGCCCGCGCCGGCCTCCGCGAGTTCACGGACCGCATCCTCGACCTGGGCGGAAGTCTCCAGGATTCGGACGTGGATGGTCTGGCCTTCCCCGCGCACGAATTCCACGGCCCGCTCCGCGAGATGGTAGGAATCCACGAATCCGATCACAGCGATCGTGTCGGATATACGCAGCGCCATCCGCATGGCCTCGGCGAACTGGAAAAAGTCGTACTCGATCTCGACCACCGGAACGTCTAGATTCGTACGAAGGTATTCGGCGGTAAGTCCGCGGCTAATGACGACCTTGATCCCGCGCCGTATAGACTCCCGGGCCAGGACAAGAGCTTCCTGCACCTGCTTGTGATACGTCGCGAACGAAATGCCCCGGCGCCTTTGTACAGCCTCCAGGCTGTCCATGAGATGGCTGTTGGGCAGGATCGCCACGATCTTCGATTCGAACATACCAAGAATCCTCGAAATCCCAGGGAGGAAGGTGCCTTCGCCGCGCGGGAAAGACGGCAATGATTATTCTATCATGACGAGAGCCCGGGCAGGATATGAACATACTCTATTCGTTCAGGAATTTCGTTGTGAACGAATCGCCCCCCCACTGTACAAAAAATGTACCAAACCACTTCCCGATAGCTCGGTGCAGTTCAGGACAGCTCGGGAGAATCCTGAGTTGCCGTTTTCGGAACGCCCCGTTGCCTCAAAACTAAATCACGACGAAGGACGGATGCCTCACAAAGAAATCACGACGAAGCGGCGGGGCAAAACTTCCCCGGAACTGATCCATCTGGGCATGCCGTCCTGTCGGAAGATGGTGGACGGGAACGGCCGAATCGACGAGACGGCCTTGGAGGGCCGCGACCTGTTTAGCATAGTCCGACAACCTAATCGATCGACTCCTATGACAGTACCTTAACGGCGTCTTCGACCGATTCGAATACCCCCCGAAACCCCAGTACCTGCTTGAAACCGGACGCATCCATCAGGCTCAGGACGGCATCGGCGGTACGGCCTTTCGCGGAAATCGCAAGCTCCAGATCGGAATGCCCGGTCAATTCGAAACGCTTTCCCAGCGCCGCCACGAAAGGATTGAGGAAGCTGTTCCCCGATCCATAGTCCAGTTCAAGGCAGTCCACCAGGATCTTCCGGGTCGCGGGATCGGATTCCATCGCCCGGACGAGGGCATCCTCCACCTTCCGGCTGCCGGCTTCCTGGCTGCCCGGAAGCCAGGTGCCGGAAAGCGTCACCCGCAGGATATCCTTCGCCGTGCGGCACTCGAAGTCCATGGGTCCTCCGATTTTCGGGCGTACGCGGCCTCCGGCCTTTCTGCATACTCAGGTTTTGGAAGCACTCTCGAAAATCATTTCTTGAAGAATATATATACATCATCCTATTCGAAATCGGCCAACCCTTGTTCAACTCTTCCGTCCCCGAGATGTGAACCTCTTTAATACGATGCCAAACCACCAGGTATTTGGGCATCATAATCCGGAGAGAAATCCAACCCGTCCCTCGTTCCTTGTTCCTCCTCAGCTCCCGGCAGACCGGAAGAAGCGCCCGGCTGAAAGGCCCGGGACTCGGACCCTCGTGGTTCGTAGACCTGCTGGACAGCAAGACCTGTTTCCGATATCTGCGGGATGCCGGCCGGTTCGGACGGGAGGCGCAGGCTCGGACTGGACAGGGCACCGAGCGGATCCTCCTCGGCGGCCGGGCTCTTCCCCGATTCCTTCATCAACCCCCTCGGCAAGGAGGCGGAGGTGCCGGTCAAGACGGTAAAGACGTACCTCGAACCGCTCGAGACGAAACGACGCCGAGGCTTTATACTTTGGGGAACCAATCCGGTACGCCGGAGCCGAATGGAGATCCTATGGTCAGAGACGTCATCGTGGTCGGAGGCGGCATCGCGGGGCTGACGGCCGCCCTGAGTCTGGCGCACAAGGGCCGGGACGTGCTCCTCCTGGAAAAGAACGAGCACTGCGGCGGTCTGATGAACTCCTTCGAGCGGGACGGATTCCGGTTCGAGGGCGGCGCCCGGGCCCTGGTCAACGCCGGGCTCGTGAAGCCCCTCATCAAGGAATTCGGGCTCGACATCGATGTCCTTCCGAACCCCATCTCCCTGGGGATCGAGGACAGGATCCTCACCGTCCGGGGGGAGGAGAGCCTGTACGAATACTCCGCCCTGCTCAAGGGCTTGTATCCCGGTAGCGAATCCGAGGTGGACGGTATCGTCCGGGCGATCCGTGACATCGTGGAGGACATGAAGGTCCTCTACGGCGTCGACAACCCCCTGTTCTCGAAGAAGAAGAAAAACCCGCTCACCCTGGCCCCCTCGGTCCTGGCGTGGGCCGTCCGCTTCCTGCGGACGATGTACCGCATTTCCAGGATGGACACCCCCTTCGAGGAATACCTCGATTCCATCTCCTCCAACCGGTCGTTGAAGGACATCATCGGCCAGCATTTCTTCCGGAAGACGCCGGTCTTCTTCGCCTTGAGCTATTTCGCGCTCTACAACGATTACATCTACCCCAAAGGCGGGGTCGGGGCGTTCATCCGAAAGCTGGTCGACGCGATCTCCGAGCGCGGGGGCGAAGTACGGGTCCGGACGGAAATCGTCCGCGTCGACCCCCGGGGAAAAACCGTCACCGACTCCGCGGGCGGCGCCTACCGGTACAAGAAGATGATCTGGGCCGGCGACTTGAAGACCTTGTACGAGGTCACCGACGATTCGGGGTTCGGGGAGCGGGAACGGGCACCGTTCGCCCGGAGCCGGGAAAAGATTCTCCGGCACAAGGGCGCCGAGTCCGTGTTCTCCGTGTTCCTGGCCGCGGATCTTCCGCCGGAATGGTTCGGGGAGAGGGCCGGGGGACACGTCTTCTACACCCCCGACCGGAGAGGGCTCGGGGACATCCATACCTCCGAACTCGAGGGACTCCTCCATCGCCGGGAGACGATCCGGAAGGAGGAGGTGCTCGAGTGGCTGAAACGGTTCTGCCGGTACAATACCTTCGAGATCTCGATCCCGGCCCTGCGGGATCCGGACGCGGCGCCCCCGGGCAGGACGGGACTCGTCATCAGCGCGCTCTTCGACTATGAACTCACCGAGAGGATCCGGGCGGACGGATGGTACGACGAATTCAAGCGGAGATTCGAGGACGAGATCCTCGCGACGATCTCGTCGAGCATCTATCCCGGCCTCGAGGAGAGGATCCTGTTCCGGTTTTCCTCCTCCCCCCTTTCGATCCGTTCCCGGGTGGGCAGTTCGGAAGGTTCCATCGTGGGCTGGTCCTTCGAGGGCGACATTCCCGTCACGAAGAGCATGTTCCGCATGGCCGATTCCGTGAAGACCCCCCTGCCCGACGTGTACGCCGCGGGCAAGTGGGTCTACAGCCCGGCGGGAGGTCCCACCGCGATCATGACGGGCAGGATCGCCGCCGCACGGTGCCTGAAGCGATAGGGGCGCGAGTCTTCCGCCGGATCCCCGTCCGCCGCTCCGCCGGGCTAGTCGACATTGGACGCGCCTCGGGTTTCCCCCTACAATGACGGCATGCGCGCCTCCCGCCGGACCGTCCTCCTCCTGACGCTCGCCCACTTCAGCCACCACGTACTGACCGCCCTGATCACCCCCCTCTTGCCCTTCCTCCGGGACGATCTGGGGCTATCCTATTCCCGGGTGGGGATGGTCCTGGCGGCCTTCAACCTGTCCTACGGGTTCGGTCAGGTCCCCGCGGGGCGTCTGGCCGACCGGATCGGGGCGAGGGCCGTGCTGACCGCCGGCATCGCGGGAGTCGGGGCCGCGGGACTCCTGCTGGGCCTGTCCTCGGGATACGTCCCGCTCCTGGTTTCCCTGGTCCTCATGGGAGTCCTGGGCGGCGGGTACCATCCCGCGGCCTCTCCCCTGATCACCTCGGCGGTGGACGAGGATCGGCGGGGACGCGCCCTGGGGCTTCACGTGGTGGGGGGCAGCGCTAGCTATTTCGCGGCGCCCCTCCTGGGGGCGGCGGCCGCCCCGGCCCTGGGGTGGCGGGGGACCTTCCTGGCGTTTTCCGTCCCCGTGGTCCTGCTGGGGTTCTTCATTCACCGGGTCTGCGTCCGGCAGTCCCTGGGCGGTCCGGTCGCGGCGGTCTCTACGGAGGGAGCGGTCCGGGAGAGGCTCCCTTCCGGCGCGGTCCTGGAGCTCGGGGCCTTCATCCTGATGGTGACGGCCATGGGCGCGGTCCTGGCGTCCGCGGGTTCCTTCCTGACCCTCTACCTCGTGGACGCGCAGGGCGCCTCGGAGCGGACCGCGGCGGCGCTCCTGGCCCTGTATTTCTCCGGCGGGATCTGGGCCGCCCCCCTGGGGGGCCGCCTGGCGGACCGGTTCGGCCGCAAGCGGGTGGCCGCGGCCGCGGCCTTCGCCGCCGTGGCGGGGCTCCTGGCCCTGCCTCGGATCCCCTACGGTTTCGGCTTCTTCCTGTTCCTGGCCGTGCTCGGCGCCGTGCCCTACGTGCGCATGCCCGCCGCGGAGGCCTACCTCGTCGGCCGCGTCCCGGAAAGCCTCCGCTCGACGGTTCTCGGAATCTATTTCTTCGCGGGCATGGAGGGTAGCGGGGTACTGACCCCCCTCCTGGGCCGGTGGATCGACCTGCACGGGTTCCCGACGGCGTTCACGGCGCTGGGACTCGGGCTGGGGTGCGTCGTCGCGGCCTGCGCCCTGGTGCTCGCGACCCGGCGCGGAGTCCGGGAAAAACCGGCGTAGGATCGGGCCGGGCGTTTGGATCCGGCCGGGTTTCGAGCTATACTTTCCCTGTCCGGGATGTCCCCCGCGCCGCCGCGATCCCGGCGAGCCGGGTCGGCCCCGTAGGGAGGTTTCCATGCCCAAGCGCGCAGTTCTTCTCGTACTGGTCCTGGCCGCCGCCGTCGCGGGCGCCCAGACGATTTCCTTCGGACTCGGCGATTCCGGGCTCGAGGCGTCCCTGAACGAGATCGGGGCGTCCGCTCGGGTCGATCTCCCGGGATTCACCGCCGAGGTCAGCCTCCAGTGGGGCGTCCCGAAGACCCAGATCCAGGTCGTCCTCTCCCAGGGATTCCAGCCGGCGGAGGTCTACCTGGTCGCGGCCCTTTCCAGCCTCTCGGGCAAGCCGGTCGGCACGGTGGTGGACGTGTACAAGAAAAACAAGGCGAAGGGCTGGGGCTTCGTGGCCAAGGAACTGGGGATCAAACCCGGCTCCAAGGAATTCAAGGCCCTGAAGGACAAAAGTTCGGCGTCCGCCTCGAAGGCCAAGAAGAAGAAATGAGGAAGTCGAGGCAAATTCGTACCCGTTCTCGTTATTGAATAAAAAAATCTCGACTTCTTGACATCCTTTGAAGAGTTCGATATCGTTTCCGGACATCGTGCGCCGCGGAGCCCGGACGGGTCCGCACCGGGATGGTCCCCGAGGTCATGCGCCGGTTCCCATGGGGGGAACGAAGCGGTGCCTCGCAGGGCGGAAGGATGCCGCCCTTTCGCGCACGGTAAAAAAGGAGCGAATTACATGATTTTCTGCGATTACTGCCCCTCCACCCCCGTCCTGGGCATGTAGCTCGGGAGGCACGGCGGTCCGATCGGATCGCTCAAGCCGTCCGGGAACGCGAAGGGACACCGCTTCGATCGACGAGCGTTGAACCGGGAGCGGACGCCCCTTACCGCGTAACCTGAACCGTAGACAGCCTTCCCGAGCGCCTCACGGACAACCGATCGCCGGATCGTCTTCGCCTTGACGGGCGTCAAGACGGAATTCGCGCACGGTTTTCCGAGGCGAATCCTCATGCCCGACGGATCCCGGCCGCGCGGCCGAGCGGTTCAAGGCCGTCCTATCCGCGAACGCGAATCGGACCGCCCGCCCCCTCCCGCGCTCCCTTCGGTTCGGGGAATTCCCCGCGCTCCGGCGCAGGGGGAAGCCTGGAATCGCTTCCTTTCAAGACGTGGAGCATGACCGACATGACACTGAGCCTTCGAATATCGAACCTTCTGGCCTTCCTTCGCAAGTCCGAGACCGCCCGGACCGGGACCGAGATCCGGCCCGCGGAAGCCCGGCTCTCCGCACGGCGTACGCCGTCCGAGGAGGAGTTCCGGGGGCGGGCGACCGCCGACGAGTGGCAGTTCGCCTGCAGCCAGAGGACCTTCCGTTGATTTCGCAGCGATCGGGGGAGGGCGGTCCGGCCGGATCGGCGGGCCGTCCTCTCGCCGAGTTTTCCCGACCCCGTCGGCGCCCGGCCGAACCTTCCGGGCGCCGGCCTGTCCAGGAGAGGAAGCCTTGAACGAAAACGCACCCCGTACGACCCGGTATGTCCCGGCCCTTGTCCTGATCCGAGGGGCGGTCGCGGTGTTCCTGGTCGGCCTGCTGGCCGCCTCCCTCGGCGGATCCCGGGCCCCGAGCCCTTCGGACACCGTGGAATCCTTCACCCGCCGTCTGGACGCCCGGATTCCCCGCCTCCTGTCCCGGTACGACGTGCCGGGCCTGGGGATCGCCCTGATCCGGGGGGGCGAAGTCGTCTGGCAGGCGGTCTACGGCTACGCAGGCGCGGCGTCCGGCCGACCCCTCACCCGGGACTCGATCTTCCGGGCCGAATCCATCTCCAAGTCCGTCACCGCCTGGGGCGTCCTGAAATTGGCGGAGGAGGGCCGGATCGACCTGGACGCCCCGGCGAGCCGGTACCTGGGGGACTTCCGGCTTCCGGAAACCCCCTTCGACGAGGAAAAGGTCACCGTTCGCGGCCTCCTCTCCGGGGACGCCGGAATGGTCCTCGGGCCGGTGGGCCCCTCGGTGGAATACGCGCCGGGCACCCCCAAACCCGATCTCCGGGAAGCCCTGACCGGCACGGTCCGGATGGACCGGGAACCGGGCGCCGGCTTCGAGTATTCCAACGTCGGCTTTAACCTCCTGGAGTTGATCGTGGAGAACGTCTCCGGACGCCCCTTCGCGGACTACATGGCCGAGGAGGTCCTCGGGCCCCTGGGCATGGGGGATTCCTCCTACGAATGGAACGCGGCGGTCCGGGAACGGGGCGCCTCGGGCCATGACCTCAAAGGCCGGACGGTCCCCGCCTACGTGTATTCCGAGAAGGGTTCCGGGGGCCTGTTCACCACCGTCCGGGACATTGCGGCCTTCGCCCGAGCCGGGATGCGGGTACCCGGCGGGGACGGGGCCGGGGTCCTGTCTCCCGATTCCGTCCGGGCCCTCTACTCCGAATCGTCCGTCATTTCGGGCATCTTCGGAGCCGTGGCGGACGCGTACGGGTTCGGCCACTTCACGGAGCTTCTCTCCGACGGCCGCCGGGCGGTGTGGCACGGGGGCCAGGGACACGGCTGGATGACCCACTTCCATTCGGTTCCGGAATCCGGGGACGGCATCGTGATCCTGACCAATACCCAGAGAAGCTGGCCCCTATTCGCCGTCGTCCTGGCAGACTGGTCCCGCTGGAACGGATTCGCGCCGGTCAAGTTCAGCCGGATCCGGTACGGCGTCGCGGGGATGTGGTTCCTTGCGGGCCTCCTGGCGCTCGCCGCATTCTACCTGGGCGGCGTCACCGCGGCCGGGATCGTGCGGGGACGCCTCCGGTTCGCTCCCCTCGCGCCCGCGGACCTGCCCGGCCGGATCCTCCGGGCCGCTGCCGGGGCGGCCGGCCTTGCCGGAATCTCCTGGGCCTCTACCCGGCCGTACTTGATGGTGACGTCCCTCTTCCCGGGACCCGCGGAGCGGGCGGGGGGCGCGGTATTGGCGCTCTCGGCGGTGCTTCTGGCATCGGCCCTGTTCGTGCGGAAAACCGACCCGGACCGGGAGTGATGCCCGGGTTCGAGTTCGGATTCGAGCCGCGGATGCTTTGATCGGGATTCCCTCCCGGGTGTAACGTCTAATTCACCGATGCCGCGCATCCCGGCGGTTTTCGTCCCGGCCGATCCGGGTTATTCCAGCCGGTCCAGGAAACTCGTCACCGCCAGGAGGTCCGCGCAGCCCCCGGGGCTCAGGTTCCGGGCGACCAAGTCCCGGTCGAGTTCCCGCACCGCGGCGCGGCCGGCCTCGGTTCCGAGGCCCCCCAGGCCCCGCGCGCGCGCGGCGCCGGACCGGAGGAAGTCGAGCCCCCCGGGTCCGCCCCGGGCCAGGACGCAGGTGTCCTCCACAGTGCCGTAGAGCTCCAGGAGGGACTCGGCCAGGGCGTCGTTCCGGGAGAGTCCGGCGGCCCGGCCCGACCGGAGACGGGGCAGCCCGATCCGGAGCGCCGAGGGAAAGCCCCGGGCCGCCTCGCCCCGGACCCCCTCCGCCCCCAGCGTCCCGTGGAGCCGTTCCCCCGCGGTCCGTTCCGCCCCGGGCCGGGTGGACTCCCCGCCCACGTCGATGAGGTCGGCGC
>CALMRC010000085.1 GCA_937873275.1 uncultured Spirochaetota bacterium | reverse complement strand
GCCCGCCCCGGTCCTCCTCCGAGACGGCGGCGGCCGCCACCCCCCGGCCTTCCGGGGCCGCCCATCCCGCCCAGACCAGGGCCGCGGCCAGGAGCCGGGCGGGCTTTCCGGACTCCTCGGAGAACCAGGAATCGAAGCCTCCCTCGGCGGGCAGGAGGGATGCCGCCGCGGCCGCGCCCCCCAGGAATCCGAGATCCGCCTCCCGGCACGCCCAGATGCCGGCCCGGGGAGCGTCCCTGTCCTGGACCCATACGCCCGCGGAGCCTCCCGCGAAGGCCCCGTACTCCGGAGCGTCCATGTCCAGGACGAGGGGGCGGGGCCAGGCCTCCGAGAACAGGTAGGCGTCCGCGCAGGGATCCGCCAGGACCCGGGCCGGGCCCGAATGCCGTACCGGACCGGCCGCCCAGAGGGGCCCCGAGGTTCCCGGGCGGACGGCCGGGCGGGAACCCGGTTCCGCCGAGACGCGGAGGAGGAACCGGGCGGCGCCCATCGAGAGGCGGATCTCCGTATCCAGGCCCTCGCCCGTGGACGCCTCCGCGCGCAGGGCGGCGGACAGGCCGGACCCTCCGGGGATCGGCTCCGCGGGGACGGGCGCCCCGGATACCGCGAGGATCCCGGCGAGGATCCCGGCGGCCTTGCGCAGGGGCTTTCCGTATACCATGCCCACCTACCGTCCGCAGGTCCCCGGCGCGATTGCGGTCCCGAATAAAACGGGGCGGAGGGATGTTGCATTTTTCGCCCCCCTTCGCCATTATTCCCCTCAGTTCCACCACGACGGTCACCATCGGAGGGAAACGAAACGAATTGAAGGGCAGCGACGTCTCGATCGAAGGCGTCTCCAAGAGCTTCGGGACCTTCACCGCGCTCCGGGACGTAAGCATGGTCATCCGGAAGGGCGAGTTCTTCTCGCTCCTGGGTCCTTCGGGTTGCGGAAAGACGACGCTCCTCCGCATCATAGCCGGTTTCGACGATCCCGACGGAGGGGAGGTGTCCCTGGACGGAGCCTCGGTGCTCTCCCTTCCCCCGAACGAACGTCACGTCAACACGGTCTTCCAGAACTACGCGCTCTTCCCCCACCTGACGGTCTTCGAGAACGTGGCCTTCCCCCTCCGTCTCCGGAAGACGCCCAACGCCACGGTCCGGGCCCGGGTCGGGGACTACCTGGAACTGGTCCAGCTCTCCGCCCACGCGGACAAGATGCCCGCCCAGCTCTCGGGGGGACAGAAGCAGCGGGTGGCCGTCGCCCGGGCCCTAATCAACGAGCCCTCGGTCCTGCTGCTGGACGAGCCGCTGTCCGCCCTGGACGCGAAGCTCCGCCAACACATGCTGATCGAACTGGACTCCATCCACGACAAGATCGGCATCACCTTCATCTACGTGACCCATGACCAGCAGGAAGCCCTGTCCGTCTCGGACCGCATCGCGGTCATGAACGCCGGGCAGGTCCTCCAGATCGGCACCCCCCACGAGATTTACGAGAGCCCGGCCACCGGATTCGTCGCGGCCTTCATCGGGGAGACCAACATGTTCGAGGGCACCGTGGCGTCCGTGGAGGGCACCATGGTGGCCGTGGACGTGTCGGGCCTGGGCCGGATCCTGGTCACCGAGGACGAGCCCCCGGCCGCGGGATCGAAGGCATCCGTCGTCGTGCGGCCCGAGAAGATCCGCATCGACACCGAACGGCCGGCTCCCGCGAAGAGGACGGACATCAACTTCCTGGAAGGCTCCGTGGACGAGCCCATCTACTCGGGCTCGAGCACCAAGTACTACGTCCGGCACCAGTCGGGGATCATGCTCAAGGTCATCAAGCAGCATGCCAACTGGTCGGACGAAGGGCCCGAGATCGAGTGGAAGGACAAGGTCTACCTCTCCTGGAGCGCCGACGACGCCTACCTCCTGGGAGCCTCCTGATGGCCCCCATGGCCGTCCGATCCCGCCCGAGCCGGGGCCCGGGCCGGGTACGAAACTACGGACCCGCCTACGCGGGGCCCGCGGGGATCTGGCTCACCGTGTTCTTCCTGGCCCCCCTCCTGGTCATCGTGGCCTACAGCTTCCTGGAGAAGGGCCTGTACGGCGGGGTGGAGCCCCGGTTCTCCCTGGAGGCGTACCGCTCCCTGTTCAACTCGGTCTTCTTCCGGGTGTCCCTGAACACCCTGGGGATCTCCCTGGCCACCACGGTGCTGGCCATCCTGATCGCCCTGCCCTGCGGATACTACATGGCCCGGTCCAACCGGAAGACCTTCCTCCTCATGCTGGTCATCATCCCCTTCTGGACCAATTTCCTGATCCGGATCTACGCGTGGATCGCCATCCTGGGTAACAACGGCTTCTTGAACGCCCTCCTCATCCGGGCGGGCGTCGTGGCGTCCCCCGTGCAATTCCTCTACAACCAGGTGGCCGTGACCGTGGTCCTGGTCTACACCTACCTGCCCTACGCGATCCTGCCCCTGTACTCGACGATCGAGAAGTTCGACTTCTCCCTCCTGGAGGCGGCCCGGGACCTGGGCTGCACCCGGCGGGGGGCGATCTTCCGGGTCCTCCTGCCCAACATCCGGGCGGGGATCATCACCGCGGTGCTCTTCGTCTTCATCCCGACCTTCGGCGCCTACGCGGTCCCCCTCCTCGTGGGGGGCAAGGAATCCTACATGCTGGGCAATTTCGTGGCCGAGGAGCTGACCCGCACCCGCAACTGGCCCCTGGCCTCCGCCATCTCCATGGTCATCACCCTGGTGACGACCCTGGGCCTGTGGCTGATGTTCCGCCTCCAAGGGAAGGCCCCCCAGGCCAAGGATCCCGCGCGGTCCGGCGGGGAACGGAGGGCGCCGTGAGGGTCGTCAAAGGCATGGGATTCTCCCGGACCGTATTCTTCCTGACGATGGGCTTCTTGTTTCTGCCCCTGGTGGTGCTGATCGTCTACTCCTTCAATTCCGCCAAGAGCATGAGCTGGGGCGGGTTCTCCCTGGTCTGGTACGAGAGGCTCTTCCTGAAGGAGCGGAACGTCTGGAACGCCTTCGAGAATTCCCTGATCATCGCGGTGTCCAGCGCCGCGGTCGCCACCTGCCTGGGAACCCTGGGGGCCATCGGGGTGAACTGGTACAAGTTCCGGTTCAAGAAGTACGTGCAGGCCGTGGCCTTCCTTCCTCTCATCATGCCGGAGATCATCATCGGCGTCTCCCTGCTCATCTTTTTCGCGGGAATCCAGATGAAGCTGGGGCTCCTCACGATCTTCATAGCCCACACGTCCTTCAACCTGCCCTTCGTCTTTCTCATGGTACTGGCTCGATTGGACGAGTTCGACTACTCCATCATCGAGGCCTCCCGGGACCTGGGGGCCACCGAGCGCCAAACCCTCCTCAAGGTGATCCTTCCGGTCTCGGTTCCCGGCATCGTCTCGGGCTTCCTCACCGCGGTGACCCTGTCCCTGGAGGACTTCGTCATCACCTTCTTCGTCTCGGGACCGGGCTCCACCACCCTGCCCCTCTACGTGTACTCCATGATCCGGTTCGGGGTCTCCCCGGTCATCAACTCCCTGTCCGTGGTCCTCATCGCCGGCACGGTGCTGATCACGATCCTGGCCCGGAATTTCCTGAAGTACATAGCCCAAAAGTGACGCGGCACGGAAGCCGGGTTTCCGGATCTCACCACGGAGATCACGGAGGACACGGAGAGGACGGCCTTGGAACCATAAGAAGGACAGGATCGACCGGATGAGGACAGGATGAACAGGATGGGATCAAGGAGAGGGAAGATCTGAAATCTGCTGCCTTCGACCCCGGGCCTGTTCATCCTGTCCATCCCGCAGGATCCCGATCGGCCTTGACGAACCGTCCGCAATATATTAATTTTCATATATAAACACTCCCAGGAGGTCCCCATGGCCATATCTCTATACTCCACTCCGAGTTGCTCCTACTGCCGCCTGGCCAAAGATTGGCTTCGGCAGCGGAACATCCGCTTCGACGAATACAACGTCGCCGCGGATCCCCGACGGGCGGAGGAGATGGTACGCAAATCCGGCCAGATGGGCGTGCCCGTCCTGGACGTGAACGGACGGATCATCCTGGGATTCAATGTGGCCGAGATGGAACGGGCCCTGAAATAAACCGACACCCTCGGCTTGTCCTCCGTCGGTCGGACGGCTAGAATCCGGGTCCGGGGGTGGCGTCATGAACAGCGACCGGGTCAAGGAGATCCTTCTGGCCGTGGAGGACCCGAAGACCGAGTTTTCCGTCGTATTTTCGGGCAAGAAAAGCTCCCTGGTGAACGGACTCTACAAGCCCGCCACCCGGGAGATCGTCCTGCACAACCGCAACTTCGACGACGACTTCCAACTTATCTACACCGCCCTCCACGAATACGCCCATCACCTCCACTGCGAACGGAAGGGCTTCGTGTATACCGGCCGGGCCCACACCAACGAGTACTGG
>CALMRC010000084.1 GCA_937873275.1 uncultured Spirochaetota bacterium | reverse complement strand
CTTCAGGCCTTGAACAATTCCCGGGCCCCCGTGCGCCTGGGACTGGGAACCAAGGTCACCCACGGGCTGGGTGCCGGGGGCAAGCCGGAAGTGGGGGAAAAGGCGGCCCTGGAGGACCGGGAAGCCATCGCACAGGCCGTGAAGGGCGCCGACATGGTCTTCGTGACCGCGGGCATGGGAGGCGGCACGGGAACGGGATCCGCCCCGGTCATCGCCCAGATCGCCCGGGACTCCGGGGCCCTCACCGTGGGGGTCGTCACCCGACCCTTCGACTTCGAGGGGCGCGTGAAGGCCCGGATCGCGGAGGAGGGGATCGAGAAGCTCCGCCAGGCGGTGGACACCCTCATCGTCATCCCCAACCAGCACCTGCTCAAGGTGGTGGAGCGCCGCACGCCGATCCTGGACGCCTTCCGCTTCGCGGACGACGTCCTTCGCCAGGGGGTCCAGGGCATCTCGGACCTCATCACCATCGCGGGGGAGATCAACATCGACTTCGCGGACGTCCGCACCGTGATGGAGGGCAAGGGCGACGCGATCATGGGGATCGGCACCGCCTCCGGGGACAACCGGGCCGTGGAGGCCGCGGAAAAGGCCATCTCCAATCCCTTGCTGGAGGACGCGAGGATCGACGGGGCCCGGAGCATCCTTATCAACGTGTCCGGAGGGGAGGACCTCTCCCTGACGGAGTTCCAGGAGATCGTGAACATCATCTCCGAGAACGCGGACCCCGACGCCCTCATCATCCCGGGCGTGGTCCACGACGATTCCCTGGGGGACGAGGTCCGGGTGACCGTGATCGCCACGGGGTTCCAGCGGTCCCTCAAGCCGGACGCCCCGATCCGCCAGGAATCCCGGCGGGGAGCGGAGGACTACCTGACCCCGGACGAGTGGAAGCGCATCACCGAAGCCCCGGCACAGAAGAAGCAGTACCTCCTGGGGCGCAACGATCCGACGGACGAACTCGACATTCCCACGGTCCTCCGGGACCGGAGGTACCAGTCCGACAGGAACGAGGCCTAGCCGCGTGGACGACCTCCTCGAGCGGTATCGGGCCTACCTCCTGACGGCCCGACGGCGAAGCCCCCTGACGGCGGAGGTCTACCTCCGGGAAGCCCGGAGCCTGGCCCAGCGTCTTGCGGAACGGGGGACCGGACTGTCGTCGGTAAGCCCCCGGGAGCTCCTGGAGTACCTGGTGGAGCGCCGGAGCGCGGGCCTGTCCTCCACGACGATGGCCCGGGTCGTTTCCAGCGTCCGGTCCCTGTTCCGGTTCCTCCGGCTGGAGAACCTGCGGGCGGACGACCCTTCGGAGCTCATCGAGACTCCCCGGCTGGAACGGGCCCTGCCGGACGTCCTGGCCCTGGAACAGATCGAGCGGCTCCTGGCCAGCATCGACGTGTCCGATCCGGGGGGAGTCCGGGACCGGGCCCTCTTCGAGCTGATCTATTCCTGCGGGCTTCGGATCAGCGAGGCCGCGGGCCTGACCTTCGATTCCCTATTCCTGAAGGAACGGATGATCCGGGTAACCGGCAAGCGGCGCAAGGAACGAATCGTGCCCTTCGGGGAGAACGCCGCCCGGTGGCTGGCCCTCTACCTCGACACGGCCCGGCCCGCCCTGGCGAAGGGTCGCAGGAGCGACCGGGTCTTCCTGAACCATCTAGGCAAGGGCATCTCCCGCAAGGGGGTGTGGAAGCGGTTTTCCCAGGCCCGCGACCTGTCCGGGGTCGAAGGCAAGGTGCATACCCTGCGCCACTCCTTCGCCACCCACCTCCTGGCCGGGGGGGCGGACCTGAGGACGGTGCAGGAGCTCCTGGGGCATTCGGACATCGCCACGACCCAGATCTACACCCACGTGGATCCGGAAGCCCTGGGGGATCTTCACCGGGAGTATTTTCCGAGACGCTGAACCGGTGGTCCAAGTCGGCCCGACGCAAGCGCCCCGGACCGGAACGGACGTAGGAAGGGAGGAGAGAGCTGATGAAAAGAACCAACGTGGCCGTCGTCCTGCTCCTGGCCGTCCCCGTCCTCCTCTCGTCCTGCGGCGGAGACTTGGACCTCAAGAAGATATTCGACCTGGAGGAGAGGAGCACCAAGGGAGCTCCGCCTTCCACGATCGAGGACCTCAAGAAGGGGATCGCGGAGTACTCCCGGGAGGCGGACCGGACGATCGAGGCCACCGAACGCGTCGGGACGTACTGGCGGCTCCTCTCGGTCCGGTACATGGAACGGAAGATGTACATCGAGGCGTACGAGGCGGCCAAGGAGGCACTGCGGTACTTCCCGGACAACACGGGCCTCTACTACACGATCGGCCTGGGGCTTTCCTACCAGGCCAAGATCGATTCCGTGGGCGGGCTCGCCACCCAGGCCCTACGGGCGGAACGGCTGGCCTCCGCGGAGGCGGCCTACCTCCGGGCCCTGGAGTTCAATCCCCGGTACGGCCGCGCCCTGTACGCCCTCGCGGTGCTCTACGTCTTCGACATGGACCGGCCCGAGGACGCGGGTCCCTACCTGACCCGCCTGCTGTCGATCGAGACCCGGAACGTGGACGCTATGTTCCTTCTGGCACGGGTGCGCTATACCGAGGGCCGCCTGGAGGACGCCGCGAACCTCTACGATTCCATCCTGGCCACCACCAAGGTGGAGGAAAAACGGAACCAGGCGGAGGAGAACAAGAAGATCGTGCTGGACCTGCTGTATGAAGGAAAACCGAGACCGTAGGCGGTTCCGCCTCGCCCTGGACCGCGTGCCCTTCCTCCGGGCCCGGGACAAGATACGGCTGGATTCCGTCCTTGACCCCGAGGCGGGGCTGTCAGTACTTTCCCCGGAACGGCTCGAGCGAATCCTGGGACGGCGGCTGGGACCCCGTTCCCGCCCCCGCGGTGCCGGCGGGGAGGGCTCCCTGTCCTGGACTCCCGAGACCTGGGAGTCTCGGGCGGAACGGGACCTGGAATGGCTGGACGCCGCCGGCGCGGGGTTCCGCGCCTTCGGGGATCCGGACTACCCCCCGGTCCTCCGGGAAAACTCCCGGCCCCCCTTCCTGGTGTACTACCGCGGTTCCCTGCCGGATCCGGAGCAGCCCCTCCTTGGGATGGTGGGAACCCGCTATCCCACGGGCCGGGGCCTGGCGGAAGCCGGACGCCTGGCGTCCGAGGCCGCGGGGTACGGGATCCCGGTCCTGTCCGGGCTGGCCCGGGGGATCGACGCGGCCTGCCATCGGGGCGCCCTGGACGCCGGGGGCCGGACCTGGGCGGTCCTGGGCTGCGGGATCGATTCCGTCTACCCGCCCCGGAACCGCGAATTGGCCGTCCGGATGGTGAAGAACGGGGGAGGCCTCCTGTCGGAGTATCCCCCGGGCACGGAACCCCTGCGGTACCATTTCCCGGAGCGCAACCGAATCCTGGCGGGGCTCTGCCGGGCGGTCCTGGTCGTGGAGGCGCCCCGGGAATCCGGCGCCCTCATCACCGCGGACTTCGCCCTGGAGGAGGGGAGGGACGTGCTGGTGGCGCAGGCCTGTCTGGAGGGACCCCGGTCCGAGGGCTGCGCGCGGCTCCACGCGGAAGGGGCGCCGGCGGTGGCGGGGCTCGCGGACCTGGCCGAGGAATGGGGGAAGGACCCCGAGAGAAGATACGCCGCGGCGGACGGAAGCCTGTTCGCGGAGACGACGGAGCGAGGATGGTGAGCGACATGGCGAATACGGAAACGACCTCGACGGCGGTCTCCGCCGCGGAACGGGCGGGAGCCAAGGCCAAGACCGCGCCCAGGAAGAAGGCGGCGGCCAAGTCCAAGGCCGCGAAGAAGCGGAGCGGAACCCTGGTCATCGTGGAGTCCCCGGCCAAGGCCAAGACGATCGAGAAGTACCTGGGCGGCAGCTACACGGTCCTCGCCTCCATGGGCCACCTGATCGACCTGCCCAAGTCCCGGCTTGGAATCGACGTGAGCCGCGACTTCGAACCCGAGTACTTGACCATCCGGGGCAAGGCCAAACTCCTCAAGGAACTCCAGAAGGCGGCCAAGAAGAACCGGACCGTCCTTCTGGCATCGGACCCGGACCGGGAGGGGGAGGCCATCTCCTTCCACATCCGGAACGCCCTCCTGGCCAAGGACCCGGAGCTGGCGATCCGCAGGATCGAATTCAACGAGATCACTCCCCCGGCCATCCGGGAGGCCGTGGGCCATCCCCGGGAGATCGACCTGTCCCGGGTGAACGCCCAGAAGGCTCGCCGCGTCCTGGACCGCCTGGTGGGCTACCACCTGTCCCCCCTCCTGTGGAAGAAGGTGAAGAACGGCCTTTCCGCGGGCCGGGTCCAGTCCGTTGCCCTCCGTCTCATCTGCGAGCGCGAGTCGGAGGTGGAGTCCTTCCTTCCCGAGGAGTTCTGGACCCTGGAGGCGACGTTCCGCAAGGGCCGCCACGTCTTCACGGGGGAGCTCGTCCAGTGGAAGGGCGAGAAGCCCGAGCTCAAGGACGAGGCCGCGGTGCGGGAGATCGAGGAAACCCTCCGGGACGCGGAGGCCTCGGTCCGGGACATCCGGGAGACCGACAAGACCCTCCGGCCCAAGCCGCCCTTCACGACCTCCAAGCTCCAGCAGACCGCGGCCAACCGCCTGGGATTCACCAGCAAGAAGACCATGCAGATCGCCCAGCAGCTCTACGAGGGCGTCAATATCGGATCCACCCGCATCGGCCTGATCACCTACATGCGCACCGATTCCGTGCGCCTCTCCCAGACCGCCCTGGACGACGCCCGGCGCTACATCGGCCAGCACTTCCCCGCGGAGCTCCCGGCGGAGCCGATCGTCTACAAGACGGACACGAAGGCCCAGGACGCCCACGAGGCGATCCGCCCGACCACGGTGGAGTACACCCCGGATTCCGTGAAGGACCACCTGACCAAGGACCAGCTCCGGCTGTACACCCTGATCTGGGAGCGCTTCGTGTCCTGCCAGATGACCAACGCGAAGGTACGGTCCCTCGCCCTGGACATCGGCGCCGGACAGGGCATCTTCCGGGTGAACGCCTCCCGGGTCGTGGAGAAGGGCTTCTACAAGGTCCTCAAGATCTCGACCACCAAGGAGGACAAGGAAACCCTCCTTCCGGACATGGCGATCGGCGAGGTCCTCAAGGTGGAGGCCCTCGAGCGGTCCCAGCATTTCACCCAGGGGCCTTCCCGTTTCACGGACGCCTCCATCATCCGGATCCTGGAGGAGAAGGGGATCGGTCGGCCGTCCACCTACGCCCCCATCATCTCGGTCCTCCTGGAGCGGTACTACGTCACCCGGGAGAACCGGCAGCTGGCGCCCACCACCCTGGGCCGGATGATCAACGAGATCCTGGTGGATTCCTTCCCGACCGTCGTGGACGTGGGATTCACCGCGGGCATGGAGGAGATGCTGGACCACGTGGAGGACGAGCGCCGGGACTGGGTGGGCGCCATCCGCGACTTCTACGGCCCCTTCAAGAAGCGGGTGGACGAGCTCATGGAGAGCCTGGAGTCCCTGCGGGGGCGCCTGGACGAGGCCAGGGACATCGTCTGCGAGAAGTGCGGCAAGCCCATGGTCAAGAAGCTCGGGCGCTTCGGGTTCTTCCTGGCCTGCACGGGCTTCCCCGAGTGCCGGAACACCCGGTCCATCCCCCTGGCCAAGTGTCCCCGCCCGGGCTGCGGGGGCGAGATCGTGGCCCGGCGGAAGGCGGGGGGCCGGGGCCGGGAGTTCTACGGCTGCACCCGGTACCCGGAATGCGACTTCCTGACCTACTACAAGCCCACCCACACGAACTGCCCCAAGTGCGGACAGTTCCTGGTGGAGCGGTACGACAAGAAGCGGGGTCCCTACAAGGCCTGCATCAATCCCCAGTGCGACTACCTGCATTCCCAGGAGGACGAGCATGCACCGGAGGATTGAGGCCTACCTGGCCTACCTGGCCGCCGTTCGCAACCTCTCGCCCCGCACCGTGGAATCCTACGGGAACGACCTGGCCTCCTGGGAAGCCTACCTGGCGTCGAGGGGCCGGGATCCCGAGGAGGCCGCGACCCAGGACGTCCGGGGCTTCATGGCCGCCCGGGTCCAGGCGGGATTCGCGGCCTCCTCGGTGAACCGCGCCCTGTCCGCGGTCAAGGGGCTGTACCGATACTTCCAGCGCTTCCCGGGCCCGGCGGGCTCCGGCACGGATCCCGCCCGGGACGTGGAGGGACTCCCCGCGGGCCGGCCCCTGCCCCGGTTCCTCTTCGAGGACGAGATGGGCGAGCTGATCGACTCCGCTTCGGGGAGCGATTTCGCGGAGGTACGGGACCGGGCCCTCCTGGAGCTCTTGTACAGCACGGGGTGCCGCGTCTCCGAAGTCGCCGGGCTGCGGCTCGCGGACGTGGACCTCGCCAAGGGCTCCGCCCGGGTGACGGGCAAGGGGCGCAAGGAGCGGGTGGTGTTCCTGGCCGATTCCGCCCGCGAGGCCCTGGCGGCGTGGCTGCCCTACCGGGCCGCCAAGGCCGGGAAGGACGGCCCCTGGCTGTTCGTGAACGCCCGGGGAAGCCGCCTGACGACCCGGGGGATCGCCTGGCTCCTGGACCGGCGGGCCGCGATCCTGGGGCTGGGCAAGCGGATCTCCCCCCACGCATTCCGGCACTCCTTCGCGACCCACCTGGTCGGGCGGGGTGCGGACATCCGGGTGGTCCAGGAACTCCTGGGGCACGCCAACATATCGACGACCCAGGTCTACACCCACGTGGACCTGAAACGCCTGCGGGAAGTCTACGAGCGGGCTCATCCTCACGGGAGCGGACGATGAAGATACGATCTACCACGGTCCTCGCGGTGCGGCGGGGAGGGAAGGTGGCCATGGCCGGGGACGGCCAGGTGACCATGGGCGCGACGGTCATGAAGAGCAACGCCCGCAAGGTTCGCAAGATCCACGACGGGAAGGTCCTGGTCGGATTCGCGGGGGCCACCGCGGACGCCTTCACCCTCTTCGACCATTTCGAGACCAAGATCAAGGAGTACTCCGGGGACCTGACCCGGGCCGCGGTGGAGCTGGCCAAGGACTGGCGGACCGACAAGATGCTCCGCCGTCTGGAAGCCCTCCTCCTGGTGGCGGACGCGGAGAAGACCCTCCTTTTGTCCGGGACCGGGGACGTCATCGAGCCCGCGGAGAGCGTCATCGCCATCGGATCCGGAGGACCCTACGCCTACGCCGCCGCCCTGGCTTACCTGGACGGCGGGGACCTGTCCGCCGCGGAGATCGCCCGGCGCTCCCTGGGCATCGCCGCGGGGATCTGCATCTACACCAACGCCCAGGTGACCGTGGAGGAGCTGCCGTGACGGACGATTTTTCCCGGCTCACCCCGGCCCGGATCGTGGAGGAACTGGACCGCTACATCGTGGGCCAGTTGAAGGCCAAGAAGGCCGTGGCCATCGCCCTCCGCAACCGGATGCGCCGCCGCAAGCTCCCCGAGGAAATCCGGGAGGAGATCGCCCCGAAGAACATCCTCATGATGGGACCCACCGGAGTCGGAAAGACCGAGATCGCCCGGCGCCTGGCCAAGCTCTGCGGGGCTCCGTTCCTGAAGGTGGAGGCCACGAAGTACACCGAGGTCGGCTACGTCGGACGGGACGTGGAGTCCATGATCCGGGACCTGATGTCCGCGGGCTTCCAGATGGTCAAGTCCGAGATGTTGGAGTCCGTACGGGCCGAGGCGGACCGCCGGGTGGAGGACCGGATCCTGGACATCCTCCTGCCGGGGATCAAGAGCGCCTCCGAGCCCGTGGGGGTGTCCCAGATCACCGTGGCGAATCCCCGGAGCGAGGGCGCCGACACCCGGGAACGTTTCCGGACGATGCTGCGGGAGGGCCGGCTCGAGGACCGGGAGGTGGAGGTCCTGGTCCAGTCCTCCCAGGGACCCAGTCTGGAGCTCTTCGCGGGCAAGCAGATGGAGGGCATGGAGGAGGCTTTTTCCTCGATCTCGGGCCTCTTCGGGGCCAAGAAGAAGCGCCGGACCGTGACCGTCCGGGAGGCCCGGGCCATCCTCCTGGCGGAGGAGACGGACAAGCTGATCGACCCGGACAAGGTCGCGGAAGAGGCCCGCAAGCGGGTGCAGGAGATGGGGATCGTCTTCATCGACGAGATCGACAAGGTGGCGACCCGGGAGGGAGCCCGGGCGGGGGGCATCGACGTGTCCCGGGAGGGCGTGCAGAGGGACATCCTTCCCATCGTGGAAGGCAGCCAGGTGAACACCAAGTACGGTATTGTGGACACGACCCACATCCTGTTCATCGCCGCCGGGGCCTTCAACGTCTCCAAGCCCCAGGACCTCATCCCCGAACTCCAGGGCCGCTTCCCCATCCGGGTGGAGCTGGACGCCCTCTCCGCCCAGGATTTTCGCCGCATCCTGACGGAGCCCGAGAACGCCCTGACGTTGCAGTACCGCCAGCTCCTGGGCACCGAGGGCGTGGAGCTGGTCTTCGAGGACGAGGCCATCGAGCGTCTCTCGGAGATCGCGGCCCGGGCCAACTCCCAGGCGGAGAACATCGGGGCCCGGAGGCTCCAGACCGTGATGGAGCGCCTCCTGGAGGAAGTATCCTTCACGGCCCCCGAGAAGTCCGGATCCCGGGTGGTCGTCACCCCGGCCTTCGTGGAGGAGAGGTTCAAGGACGTGTTCGAGAAGCCGGATCTGGCGAAGTATATATTGTGAACGGTGGTCGGTGGTCGGTGGACGGAAGTGAGGGGAGGGCGCGGAGGATGGAAACAGAGATGGCATTCAATCCGCCTGCGATCCGTGGCTACCTCCGTCCACCGTCCACAGACCACTGTCCAAGGTCGGATAATCCTTCAATGCCGAAGGATTTTCGCCGATCTACTAAACAGGGTTCCGGTTTTTTCGGGATCGAGGCTGGAAAAGGAACGAGGTGAGCGGAATGTTCGAGGGTAACGCGTTCGGAAAGACGGTGGATCTTCTCCAGAGGTCCATGGACGTGGCACTCCTGCGCCGGGACGTGATCGCGGACAACATGGCCAACTCGGAAGTGCCCAACTTCAAGCGGTCGGACGTCAACTTCGAGGCCGCCCTGAAGCGGGCCCTGGACTCCGAGAAGGTGAAGCCCGTCCTGGACCTGGAGGTCACGAACGACCGCCACATGCCCCTCTGGCGCCCCAAGGACTACCGGTCCGTGGAGCCCCGGAGGGTCCTGGATTACCTGTCCACCTCCAAGAACAACGGCAACAACGTGGATCCCGAGCAGGAGCTCATGGCATCCCTGCAGAACCAGCTCATGTACACCCTGATGGCCCAGGCGGTGAATTTCGAGTTCCAGCAGGTCAACCTGGTGCTCCGGTAGGATAAGGAAGGAATATGGGACTGTTCAGTTCGATCAATATAGCCGCCACGGGGATGTCCGCGGAGCGCCTCCGCTCCGACGTCATCGCGGACAACATCGCCAACGCCTCCACCACCCGCACCCCCGAGGGCGGGCCGTTCCGGAGGAGCCGGGTGGTGCTGCGCCCCCGGGTGGACCAGCCGTATTTTCGCCTGCCCTTCCTCCCCAAGCAGTGGGACAACGGAGTGGGCCGGGGCGTCCGGGTCTCCGAGGTCCAGAAGGACCAGTCCACCCCGACCCGGCTCGTGTACGATCCGACCCACCCGGACGCCATCCAGAGCGGACCCCGGGCGGGATACGTGGAGTACTCCAACGTGAACATCGTGACGGAGATGGTGGACCTCATCGCCGCCTCCCGCGCGTACGAGGCCAACTCGGCCATCATCAACGGGTCGAAGTCCATGTTCCTGAAGGCCCTGGAGATCGGGAGGTAGTGAATGGCGGTGAACAATCTTCTGCCCGTGGACATCGCGTCCGGCGACCTCATCCGGCTGGCCCGCACGAGCCCCCGGCACTACACCTCCTCCGGCCAGCTCGGGGAAGGTTCCGCCGTGAAGGGTCCCTCCTTCGAGGACGCCCTGCTCAAGGCCATGGACGGGGTCAACGCGTACCAGACGGAGAACACGTCCCTGGTCCAGCAGATGCTCACGGACCCGGATTCCGTGGATGCCCACGACGTGACCCTGGCCATGAGCCGGGCGAACATGTCGTTGAACATAGCCCGAAGCGTCCTGGACCGGGTGGTCCGGGCTTGGAGGGATTTGATAAATACGAGGTGAACCGTGAACAGTAAACGGTGAACGGGAGTGGCTGCGGATCCCGGAGGACTTGAACGCTTTTGCGGATACCGGTCCCCGCACGGTCGCCTCGTTTCCGTCCACTGACCACCGTCCACCGATCACCGTTTTCGTTCATCTAACTTGGGAGGGGAACATGAACGAATGGCTGAAGAAATTCTTCGAGCAGCTCAAGGCCCTGTGGTCCAAGTGGACCCTGGTGCAGAAACTCATCCTGGCGGGCATCGTGGTGGCCGCGGTCGTGGGGACCGTGCTCCTGTTCCGGGTATCCGCCGCGCCCACGATGGTCCGGCTCATCTCCACGCCCATCAAGACGGACGACGAACTCCGGCTCATCACGAACCGCCTGGACGAGGAGGGGATCCCCTTCGAGGTCGGTGAGGGGAACGTCCTGTACGTCAAGGACGAGAAGATCCGGGCCGAGGCGAACGCGGTCCTCCTCCGGGAGGACCTCATCCCCAAGGGGACGGATCCCTGGTCGGTCTTCGCGATCGACCGCTTCACGGTCACGGACTTCGAGCGGAACGTCAACCTCCGCAGGGCCGTGGTCCAGGAGGTGCGCCGTCACATCGAGAGCCTGGGGGACGTGGACAAGGCCAACGTGGTGATCGAGATCCCGGAAAAGGAACTCTTCTCCCAGGACCAGAATCCCGTGACCGCCAGCGTGATCCTCTATCCCAAGCCCGGCAGCGACATCACGACGAACCGGAAGAAGCTGGAGGGAGTCCAGAAGATCATCCAGTTCGCCGTCGGGGGACTGGCTCCGGAGAACATCGTCATCACGGACCAGAACGGGGTCATCCTCAACGACTTCGCGAGCCTGGCGGACTTCGACCGGATCGACCGGACCAAGCGGGAACAGCAGCTCATCCAGCGCCTGGAGACCCAGTACCGCGCGGCGGTCCTGCGGTCCCTCCAGCAGATCTACACGGAGGACCGGGTCCGGGACCTGAACATCAAGATCGACATGGACATGAGCAAGAAGTCCGTGCAGACCAAGGAGTTCCTGCCCTTCGTGATCAAGCCGGACAATCCGACCACCCCCTACGACGATTCCCTGGTGGAAAAGTCCGTGACCCGGTCGGAAAGCAAGACCACCTACGAATACCAGGGCACGGGGTTCAATCCCGAGGGCCCCGCGGGGGCGGAGGGGCAGACGGCCCCGGCCTACAAGGACCTCCAGAACATGGTGGGCAAGGCCACCCAGACCCAGACCCTCAAGAACGAGGAGATCAACGAGCGGAACACCGAGGAGGACCGGTCCCCCGGCATCGACCGGGTCACGGTTTCCGTGAACATCGACGGGGTATGGACCCGGAAGATCGACGACAAGGGCCGTCCGGTCCTGAAGCCCGACGGGGGCATCGAGCGGGCATACGAGGCGATTCCCCCGGCGGACCTGAAGGCCGCGGAAGCCCTGATCCAGAACGCCATCGGCTACGACCGGGCCCGGGGGGATTCCGTCACGGTCCAGAACATCCGGTTCGACCGCACGGCCCAGTTCCGGGCGGAGGACGAGGAATTCCTGCGGCGGCAGCAGGTCAGCCAGATTATCCTATTTAGCCTCATCGGACTGGCCGTTCTCATGGTATCCTTCATCGTGTTCCGCCTGATCTCCCGGGAACTCGAACGACGCCGGAGACTGGCGGAGGAAAAGCGCGCCCTGGAGGCCCAGATGCTCCGGGAAAACGCGATACGGCAGGCGGAGGAGCAGAGCATCGAAGTGTCCATGTCCGTGGAGGAACGCAAGCGCCTGGAGCTCCAGGAGCACGCGATCAACATGGCCAAGGAGCACCCCGAGGACGTGGCCCAGCTCATCCGGACCTGGCTGAGGGAGGAATAGGCCATGGCCGCTCAAGCCCAAGCGCAGACCCCCCAGCGGGGCAGGGGAGGACAGGCCGGCGCCGCCGCCGGTGCCGCCCCCGCCCCGACCAAGAAGGCGATGAAGGTCAAGGACATGAACGGCCGGCAGAAGGCCGCCATCTTCCTGGTGACCCTGGGCAGCGAGATCTCCGCGGAAATCTTCAAGCACCTCCGGGAGGACGAGATCGAGACCCTGACCTTCGAGATCGCCCGGCTGGACACGGTGGAGCCCGAGCAGAAGGACCAGGTCCTCATGGAGTTCCAGGAGCTCATGATGGCCTCGGAGTTCATCTCCTCCGGCGGCATCGACTACGCCCGGGAGCTGCTGGAGAAGGCCCTCGGGTCCCAGAAGGCCATCGACATCATCAACCGGCTGACCAGCTCCCTGCAGGTCCGGCCCTTCGACTTCATCCGCCGGACGGATCCCGCGCACCTTCTGAACTTCATCCAGCAGGAGCATCCCCAGACCATAGCCCTGATCCTGGCGTACCTGGAGCCCGGGAAGGCGGGGTACATCCTGCAGAAGCTCCCCCACGAGTTCCAGTCCGACGTGGCCCGGCGCATCGCCACCATGGACCGCACGAGCCCGGAGACCCTGCGGGAGGTGGAGCGGGTCCTGGAGAAGAAACTCTCCACCCTGTCCAGCGAGGACTTCACCGCCGCCGGCGGCGTGGACTCCATCGTCGAGATCCTGAACCTGGTGGACCGCACCACGGAGAAGGGCATCATCGAGAGCCTGGAGGAGGAGAATCCCGAGCTCGCCGAAGAGATCAAGAAGAAGATGTTCGTGTTCGAGGACATCGTCCTGCTGGACGACCGGTCCATACAGAAGGTCCTCCGAGAGGTGGACGGACAGGAGCTGGCCAAGGCCCTCAAGGGCGTGGACCAGGAGGTGCAGGAGAAGATCTTCAAGAACATGTCCAAACGGGCGGCCACGATGCTCAAGGAGGACATGGAGTACATGGGCCCCGTGCGACTCAAGGACGTGGAGGAAGCCCAGCAGAAGATCGTGTCCATCATCCGCCACCTCGAGGAAACCGGCGACATCGTCATCTCCCGGGGAGAGGGCGACGAGCTGGTGCAGTAAGGGAGTCCGACCATGGCGAAAACCGTCTTCCGGCCCCAGGAGATCGTCCCCCTCACCTCCAAGTACGTGCTGGACGGCCCGGATTCCGGGTCCGCCCAGTCCGCCGCGGGGGTGGAGGAGGCCCTGCCCCTGGAGGAATACCTGGGTCCCACCGCCGACGACCTGCGCCGGGAGGCGGAGGCCTTCAAGGCCAACTGGGACAAGGAGCGGGAGACCATGATCGCCTCCGCCCGGGCGGAGGCGGACGCGATCATCCAGAAGGCCGAGGCCGCCGCCTTCGACGAGGTCAAGCGGCGCACGGACCAGGCCCAGAAGATCAAGACCAAGGCCGAGGAGGAGGCCACCGCGGCCGTCGAGGCGGCGGAGGCCCGGATCCGGGAGCTGGAAGCCCAGGCCAAGGAGCGCATCGACAACGTCCACAAGGACGCGTTCCGCAAGGGGTTCGACGAGGGGCGCGAGGACGGGTACAAGGAAGGCAAGGCGGAGGTGGAACGTCTGACCGGCCGCCTGCACGCGATCATAGAGCGGGCCTTAGACAAGCGCGGGGAGATCCTGGAGAAGACCGAGGCCGAGATCGTGGAGCTCGTCCTCCTGGTGGCCAAGAAGGTCGTGAAGGTTATCTCGGAGAACCAGAAGAACGTTGTCATCCAGAACATCGTCCAGGCCCTCCGTAAGCTCCGGACCCGGAGCGAGGTGACGATCCGGGTGAACCTTGCGGACCTCCAGCTGGCCTCGGAGCACACGAAGGATTTCGTCGCCATGGCGGAGAACGCCAAGCACATACAGATCGTCGAGGACACCACCATCGACCGGGGCGGCTGCATCATCGAGACGGACTTCGGGGAGATCGACGCGCGCATCTCCAGCCAGCTTCACGAGCTGGAGGAGAAGATCCTGGACATCTCCCCCATCAAGGCCCGCGGAAAGCCGACGGCCTAGGACCGGGAGAATGGAAAACCTGTCGAAGTACCTGTCCGTCATCGACCGAACGGATCCCATCAAGTACACGGGCCGGGTGACCCGGGTCCAGGGACTTCTGGTGGAGTCCCACGGCCCCCGGGCCGTGATCGGAGAAGTCTGCAAGATCCTCATCCCCAAGACCGACCGGTCCGCGTACGCGGAGGTGGTGGGCCTGCGGAACGAGGCGGTCCAGCTCATGTCCTACTCGAACCTGGACGGAATCGAGGCGGGCTGCTCCGTTATCGCCACGGGGGACCTTCTGTCCGTGCCGGTCTCGAAGAAGCTCCTGGGCCGGGTCCTCGACTCGATGGGGCGGCCCGCGGACGGGAAGGGCGACATCGTCTCCGACCGCTCCTACCCCGCGGTCGCCCAGCCCCCGGATCCCCTGACCCGGAAGCGGATTTCCCGGCGCATCGTGACCGGGGTTCGATCCGTGGACGGGCTTCTGCCCCTGGGAAAGGGACAGCGCATCGGTATCTTCGCGGGCTCCGGGGTCGGAAAGTCCACTCTGCTGGGGATGGTCGCCCGGAACACCAACGCCGACGTGAACGTGATCGCCCTGATCGGAGAGCGCGGGCGGGAAGTCCGGGAGTTCATCGAGAACGACCTCGGGGAGGAGGGGCTGGCCCGGTCCGTGGTGATCGTCTCCACCGGGGACACCCCGCCCCTGGCCCGGCTCCGGGGAGCCTACGTGGCGACCGCGGTGGCGGAATACTTCCGGGACCTGGGCCTGGACGTCATGCTCCTCTTCGACTCGGTCACCCGCTTCGCCCGAGCCCAGCGGGAGATCGGTCTGGCCGTCGGGGAGCCGCCCACGACCCGGGGATACACCCCCAGCGTCTTCGATTCCCTTCCCCGTCTCCTGGAGCGCTCCGGTGCGTCCGATACGGGCACGATCACCGGCATCTACACGATCCTGGTGGACGGCGACGACATGGACGAACCGATTTCCGACACGGTCCGGGGCATCCTGGACGGCCATATCGTCCTGGAGCGTCGGCTTGCGGAGAGGTACCAGTATCCCGCCGTGGGGGTCCTCAAGTCCATCTCCCGCCTCTCCAACGCGGTGACCGGCCCCGTGACCCAGAAGGCCATGGGGGTGGTGCGCCGCCTCATGGCCACCTACGAGGAATCGGAGGACATGATCAACATCGGCGCCTACGTCAAGGGGACCAATCCCGCCATCGACGAGGCGATCGGCAAGCACGAGCCCATCCAGGCCTTCCTGATGCAGGGGATCACGGAGAAGGCCCCCATCACGGATACCCTGCGGAAGCTCGGGGAGATCGCGGGCGTCGCGATCCCCGCCTCGGAGATATCCCAGTACGCCGACACCGCCTCACCGGCCGGCCCGTCCGGGACGGCTCCGGCTCTTGGCGCTCCCGGGGTAACCAAGGCCGCGCCGGCGCCGTCCCCGTCCGCGGACGGCGGGGCGGCGGAATGAGGAAGTTCCGGTTCCGCCTGGAGAAGGTGTTGGAGGTCCGGGAGTACTACGAGCGGATCGCGGAGATGAAGCTGACCGCGGCGGCGGGAAAATGCTCCCTCCTGGAACGGATCCTGGAGGACAACGCCCGGGCGACCTTGGACGCCGCGCGCCAGCGGTTTTCCGGCGGCCGGGACCTGCTCGAAATGCGGACAGCGGAGCTCTACTCCCGGCGCCTGTCGGTCGAGCGGGAGCGGACCCTCCGTGCCTTGGCCCTCGCGGAGGCGGATCGGGAGAAGGCCCGCCAGGGGTACGTGGCGGCCAGCAAGGACAAGGAACTGCTGACCAAGTTGCGGGAACGCGGCGAGGCGGAGTACTATCGCAGCGCCACGCGGGAGGAGATCAAGACCCTGGACGATCTTTCCCGGACCGGCAAGAATATAGGCCGAGATGAGTAAGGTGTAGAGGTAGCGCGATGCCTGCTTTCGGGAAACCCCGCGTCCTGGGAAGAATACTCGTGATGTTGGCGATCATCCTGGCCTTGATCCTGGGTGGGCTCGTCTGGTTCGATTATCTCGGGCTCCTGGACCTGAAGGACTTCTTCGCGCCCGCCTACCGGCTGATCGGCCTGCCCGCCCGGCAGGCCGGCGCCCTGCCCCCGGATTCCCTGACCCTCCTGGAGGACGAGCGGGCTTCCAAGCTCTACGAGGCCCTGGACGCCGTGCGGGAGGAGCTGGACGCCCGGTCAGGATCCCTGGACGAGCGGGAGGCGGAGATCTCCCGGATCGCCCAGGAACTCGAGGAACAGCGGAAAGCTCTGGAAGACCGAGAAAAATCGTTCAACCAAACCGTCGAGTCTATCGAGAATAGAAAGGCGAACGTCGACCAGAACGCCCGGTACCTGTCGGGGATGCCGCCCGCGAACGCCGTCGCCATCCTGGAGTCCATGGACGACCAGATGGTGATCGACATCCTGCGGGCCGTCGAACGGCAGGCCCAGGAGGCGGGGCAGGATTCGGTGGTGGCCTACTGGCTGTCCCTGATGAAGGCCCCCCGATCCGCCGCGATCCAACGGAAGATGGCGTCGAAGCCCGAGCCGCTCGACTAGCCACCCCCGCGCGGCGCCCCGTTCCGGTCGACGGAACGAAAGGAGAGCGCCGCGCCTATGCAGGCAGCCTCTGTCAATATCCAGCCCTCCGTACCTCCTTCGTCGTCGGATCGTCCCGGCGCCCCGGCAAGCCCGCGGGCGGAATCCGAATCCGGAAGCGGCGCCTCGTTCCGGGCCCTCCTGAACCGGAGCGTCCGGGACCTGGCGAAGCGGGAAGGCGCGTCCGACCCGGGAAAACCGGCGATTCGTCCGCAGGACCCTGAATCCGGTCGGGCCCTGAACCGGCGGCGGCCGCTCCGCGCGGAAGCGGACGGGGCGACCCGGAAGACTACCTCGAATTCCCGGGATCCGGAACCTCCCCGCGATCCCGCGTCCCGGAGCGTCCGGCGCGCGGGGGATCCGATCCCCGCGGAACCCGCGGCGACCGGAAGGATGCCCGACGGCGGCCTCGCCGCCGCCGGATCGAACCACGGGACCATCTCCGGCCCCCGTGGTGCGGTCCGGGCCGACGCGGTGAAGGACGGCGCGGAATCGCGGGCCCCCGCCCGGGATCGGAAGGCTTCGGCTCGTCTCGCGGATGAAGGGGCCGCGGCTTCCACGGCGGCCGTGAACCCCGGCCCGGGTCCATCGGTCCGCCGGACCGATCCGCCATCGCCCCCGGAGGAAACCTCCGCGGAGAGCCCGGGTACGGTCCGGCGCCGATCGGAGCGCAAGGACGCCAAGGTTTCCGTCGTGGACCTCCGGATGCGGCCCGCGAATCCCGAGGCCGAACCGGGACGGGAGACGGGGCGAGCGGACGACGCCGCCCCGGGGTTGAAGGACCTCCACACCAACGGGACGAGGACCGCCGAGGGCCCGGCTCCCTCCGAACGTACCTCCAGCCCAAAGCCCGCTACGGGGACGGGATTCTCGGACATCCTGGCCCGGCACCTTGCGGACCCGGGTGCCCAGGACATCGTCAAGGCCGCCCAGATCGTCCTGCGGGACGGGGATACGGGGGTGATCCGGCTACGCCTGGAGCCGGAATCCCTGGGAAGCGTCAAGATAGAGCTCAAAATGTCCGAAAAGAATATCACGGGCCGGATCGTCGTGGAGACGGACGAGGCTCGGAGCGCCTTCGAGAAGAGCCTGTCCGGACTGAGGGACGCCTTCACGGAGGGCGGGTTCGAGACCGCGAGCCTGGAGGTCTCCGTCGGGGGAGGCCAGGCGGAGGGCGGGGAGGATCCTTCGGGAACTCCCGAGGAGCCCTTCTTCACGGAGCGTCTGCGGGGCCTCGAGAGGTCCCAGCCGGCCGCGGCGGACACCGGGTACGCCCGGGACGGAACGGTGAATCTATGGGCATGAACGCCCGGCGGGGGAACGGACCGACGGTCCGGCAAGCCGCACGGGACGCGGCGTATGGAGGCCGATAGGATGGATTTTTCCGCGATGATGAACCCCACCGAACTGACCAAGACCCAGTTCGACGTGGACGCCTTCAACAAATCCCTGAACGGCGGAAAGGCCTTCAAGCCCGCCCTGGACAAGGATGACTTCCTGAAGATCCTGATCACCCAGCTGCAGAACCAGGATCCGACCAAACCCATGGAGGACAAGGAGTTCATCGCCCAGATGGCCCAGTTCTCCTCCCTGGAACAGATGACGAACATGGGTCGGGAATTCGCCAAGGTCGCCTCGGTGCTCCGCGTCGGGGAGGCACAGGGCATGCTGGGACGGAACGTGGAGATCCTGGACGGCTCCGCGAAGGTGACCGGGACGGTCACCCAGGTGGTGCGGGGGGATTTCCCCATGGTAATGGTGAACGGAACCTTCTACGACCTCGGGCAGGTCGAGAAGGTCATCGAGTAAGGAGGCCTCTCCATGATGCGATCCCTGTATTCCGGCGTCTCGGGCCTGCAGAACCATCAGGTCCGGATGGACGTGCTCGGACACAACATAGCCAACGTGAACACCACGGGATACAAGAAGAACCGGGTGAATTTCCAGGACCTCCTGTACCAGCAGATGTCCGGCGCCGCGCGCCCGAACGAGGAGGTCGGCGGCGTCAACCCCAAGGAGATCGGCCTGGGGATGTCCATCGCGTCGGTGGACACGATCCACACCCAGGGATCCTTGCAGACCACGGGGGTGATGACGGACGTGGCCATCCAGGGCAACGGGTTCTTCGTGCTTCAAAAAGGGGATTCCCGCTTCTTCACCCGGGCCGGGGCCTTCGGCCTGGACCGGGACGGACGCCTGGTGAATCCCGCCAACGGATACCGCGTCCAGGGCTGGAACGCCCAGGTCGTGAACGGCCGGGAGATCCTGAACACCTCCGGCGCCCTGGAGGACCTGGTCATCCCCGTCGGATCGAAGGATCCCGCCAAGGCCACCGAGCAGGTCTACCTGGCCTGCAACCTGGACAAGCGCGTGCCCGAGATCCCGGAAGGCGCCACGGAGGAGACGATCCTTCGGGGAACCTGGAGGGTGGAGGAAAAGGTCTACGACTCCTTCGGAATCGAGCACATTCTCCGCATCGAGTTCACCCGGGTCCCCGGCCAGCCGAACCAGTGGAACGCCGCGGTCACCGTGGACCCCGAGGCGGAGGCGGCCACCAACACCGCCGTCTCCCTCGGAGCCGCTCCGGAGGGCACGAACAACTTCGTCGTGGAGTTCACCAACCTGGGGACCCTCCGCAGGGTGGCGGACGCCCAGGGCAACCAGAGCCCCGAAGAGGGAGCCCTCGCGGTGAACGTGGCCTTCGACGTCCAGGGCGCCGCGGCGGAAGCGGGGGCGGGCCCCGTCCGCCAGACCTTCGCCCTGAACCTCGGGACCGCGGGGAGCGTGCGGAGTTCGGTGACCCAATTCGCGGAAACCTCGAGCACCAAGGTCTTCCAGCAGGACGGGTACTCCATGGGGTACCTGGAGAGCTTCAAGATCGACCAGTCCGGGATCATAACGGCGGTCTATTCCAACGGATCGAACCGCACGATCGGACAGATGGCCCTCGCCAGCTTCACGAATCCCGGGGGGCTGGAGAAATCCGGGGAGACCAATTTCGTGCAGTCCAACAACTCCGGGCTCGCGGACATCGGCCCCTCCGGGATCGCCGGGAAGGGCAAGATCATCGCGGGCACCCTGGAAATGTCGAACGTGGACCTGGCCGAGCAGTTCACGGACATGATCGTGACCCAGAGAGGCTTCCAAGCCAGTTCCAAGACCATACAGACCAGCGACCAGATGCTCCAGGAGCTTCTGACGCTGAAGAGGTAGGAGGTAAACGGTGGACGGTGAACGGTAAACGGAAGTGATCCAAGGCCGCGGCAGCTTCCTACGCCGAAGCGTAGTCGTTTGCCGCGCTCCGCGGCCATTTCCGTCCACCGTCAACCGTCCGCTGTCCACGCCATGATCGAACTCACCCAGCTGTCCGGCAAGACCTTCTGGATAAATCCCCACCAGATCGAATATATTGAGAGGAATCCGGACACCACGTTGATCATGCTGTCCGGAAAGCGCGTCGTAGTCCTGGAAGGCGTGCCCGAGGTTCTTAGCCGGATCGTCGCCTACCGGCGGCAGATCGGGGCGTTCAAGAACGAGGAGTGAGTATGGATCTAGGTTCCCTGATCGGCCTAATCGGCGGCATAGCCTGTATCATCCTAGCCATGTACACCTCCGGCGGACAGGTCGGGACCTACATCGACGTCCCTTCGGTGTTCATGACCATTGGCGGATCCTTCTGCGCCCTCCTCCTGAACTATTCCCTCAAAGAGGCCATCGGGCTCTTCTCCATCCTGGGCAAGTGCTTCCGGGTGGAGGAGTTCGGGGAGTCCAAGATCGTGGAGAAGCTCTACGAACTGGCCGAGAAGGCCCGCCGGGAGGGCATCCTCTCCCTGGAAGAGGTCATCGCGGAACTGGACGACAAGTTCATGCAGGCGGGACTCCGGCTGGTTGTGGACGGCACGGACGCGGAGATCATCCGAAACCTCATGGAAAACGAGCTCAACGCCATGAACGAGCGCCACGCCCGATGGCTCAAGATGATCGACGCCTGGTCCAAGCTGGCCCCGGGATTCGGGATGCTCGGAACCGTCCAGGGCCTCATCGCGATGATGAAGAACCTGGAGGACAAGAGCCGGATCGGTCCCAACATGGCCGTCGCCCTGATCACCACCTATTACGGGGCCATCATGGCCAACTTCATCCTGACCCCCATGATGGGCAAGCTCGCGGCCAAGGACGCCATGGAGACCCGGCTTAGGGAGATGATCATAGAGGGGGTCCTGTCCATCCAGGCCGGCGACAATCCCCGAATCCTCCTTGTCAAGCTCACCTCCTACCTGGAGCCCGCGGACAAGAAGGAACTCATCGACAAGTACGGCAAGGATTAGCCATGGCCAAGAAACCGCGGAAGGAGATCGGGGGGGGCACCGGGGAGTGGATCGTGACCTACTCCGACATGGTGACCCTTCTCCTCTGCTTCTTCGTGGCCCTCTTCGACGTCACGGACGTGGACATCACCCAGATGCAGGTTCTCATCTCCTCGATGAACAACATCGGGATGGGGGCCTCCACGGGGGGCAACACCCTCTCGGTGGGAAAGCTCGCGGAGCTGGGCAACACGGTATCGACCCTTCCCTCCATGGAGAAGGGTCGGCTCCTGGCCACGGCCAAGAAGAAGGCCACCAGCCTGTTCCAGCCGGAGATCAAGTCCAACAAGGTCCGAATATCCACGGACGAGCGGGGGATCGTCATCTCCCTGGCCTCGGACGCCTTCTTTCGCCCCGCCAGCGCGGACGTCAACATCGAAGAGACCCGCACCATGCTGGTGCGCCTGGCGGAGCTCCTGAAGAGTGACGAACTCTCGGGACGTAAATTCCGGATCGAGGGCCACACGGACGCGACCAGCACGGATCCCGCCGGTCCCTGGCGTTCCAACTGGGAGCTCTCCACCGCCCGTTCCCTGAACGTCCTGCATTACCTTACGGATTTCGGAGCGGACGAGCGGCGCTTCCAGGTGGCGGGGTTCGCGGACACGGTTCCCATCGCCTCCAACGACACCGAGGAGGGCCGGGCGTACAACCGAAGGGTGGACATCATCATCCTGGATGAGGCCCACCTGTAGGGAGCGCCCCGATGGGGGGCGGGCGCCCGTTCCGGTTGATCCGGGGGTCCGGTCCGTCAATTTCCGCGAAAGGCGGACAACTATTTCGCCGATCATTACATAGAGGATGTTCCCGTCACGGGAACGAGGGGCCGTCCGGGGTCCGAGACCCGGAACCGCCTCGAGGCTATTCGGAGGTACGGAATGGGCGACAGCTTCGACGACCAGGGCTTGAACCTAAACGAGGAGGGCGGAGCCGCCCCGGCTCCCGTGCGCGCGAAGGGAGGCGGTGCCGGCATCCTCCGACTCCTCATGTGGATCGGGATCGCCCTGGGTGCCGTCATCTTCGTGGTGACCGTCGTGATCGTGACGGTGAATATCATCAACAAGCAGGGCAAGCCCATGACCCAGGTGGCCCTGGGCGAGAGCTACCAGCGGGCCACCCCCGAGTACGAGTACTTCACGACCATCGGCGAGATCCGGACCCGGACCGTCGACAACGAGCCTTCCTCCATCGTGGTCAAGATCAACCTGGGCTTCGAAAAGGGGGACAAGGATACCCCGGCGATGCTTACGGCCCGGATCCACCAGATGCGGGACCGACTCCGGAACTACTTCAGCGCGAAGACGGCGGACTATCTCGCCCCGAAGAACGAGCAGCGCCTGAAGGAGGAGATCCGCGAGGACCTCAACAACATGCTGAACAAGCCGGCCATCAAGGAAGTCCTGTTCGAGAAGCTGGACGTCATCAAGATGTAGATCCGGCCTTGAACGCCGGAACGATTCGTGCAATGATGGGACGCGGGAGGGGGAGGCATGACGGAAGTCCTGTCCCAGGATGAGATAGACCAGCTCCTCACGGCGATAAACGCGGGGGAAACGGACGTGGAGGCCATCCGGCCAACCACGGATTCCCGCAAGATCAAGATCTACGACTTCAAGCGGCCGGACAAGTTCTCCAAGGAACAGATCCGCACCGTGCAGATCATGCACGAGACCTTCGCCCGGCTCACGACGACCAGCCTTTCCGCCTCCCTCCGTACCCTGGTGCACGTCCACGTCGCCTCGGTGGACCAGCTCACCTACGAGGAGTTCATCCGCTCCATACCGACCCCGACCACCCTGGCGGTGGTGAGCATGGACCCCCTGAAGGGGCAGGCCATCCTGGAGATCGACCCCTCGGTTACCTTCACCATCATCGACCGGCTGTTCGGCGGCTCCGGCGAGGGCTCCAAGCTGAACCGGGAGCTCACGGACATCGAGCACTCCGTCATGGAGGGCATCATCGTACGGATCCTGGGGAACATGCGGGAAGCCTGGACCCAGGTGATCGACCTCCGTCCCCGGCTTTCCCAGATCGAGACGAATCCCCAGTTCGCCCAGATCGTCCCTCCCACGGAGATGGTCGTCCTCGTGACCCTGGAGACCAAGGTTGGGGAGATCGAGGGGATGATGAACCTCTGCATCCCCTACCTGACCATCGAGCCCATCGTTTCCAAGCTCTCCGCCCAATACTGGTACAGCTCCGTGCGCAGGGGCGCGACCACCGAGAACCTGAATATTCTGAAGGAGAAGCTGTCCACCGTCGAGATTCCCGTCATCGCGGAGATCGGCAAGATCCAGGTATCCGTCCGGGACGTCCTGTCCCTGAGGGCCGGGGACGTGGTTCGGCTCTACAACGTTAAGGTGGACGATCCCATGGTCCTGAACGTGGGCAACAAGAAGAAGTTCCTCTGCCGCCCCGGCGTGATCGGCCGGAAGATGGCCGTCCAGATCACCAAGAAACTGGAGGACGTCGGCCAGGAGGAGTTCGAGGAACTTACATCGGAAGAAGGAGAATCCTATGAGTGACGGCGCCCTGTCGCAGGAAGAGATCGATTCCCTCCTGGCCGGCCTGGACACGGGCGGGGGCGGGGGCAAGGCCGCCCCGGGACCCGGCTCCGCGGCCGGGGGAGCCTCGACCCGGGAAGCCCAGTTCTTCAAGTCCATCCTGGAAGGCACCACGGGTTCCCAGTCCCAGAACCTGTCCATGATCACGGGCCTGGAGGTCTCGGTCGGGACTCCCCAGGTGGACCAGGTCCAGCGGGACGCGGTCCTCCAGTCCGTTCCCGAGGAGGTCCTGGCCGTCCAGATCGACATGACCGGGGGCATCCCGGGGGATCATCTCTTCATCCTCTCCAAGGATACCGCCGTCCGTATAGCCGCCTTGGCCAACAAGGACGATTCCCTGACGGACCTGGACGACATGGCCGTCTCCGCGGTCTCGGAATGCCTTTCCACCCTGACGGGAACCCTGATCACGGTCATCACCGACCGGACCGGCAACCGGAGCATCCAGTCCGCGTCCGCGGAGGGATCCTACGTGCCCAAGGCCATGGCGCGGCTGCCCTCGGGGGACTTCATCCGGGTCCAGTGGCCGGTCAACATCGGGGGAAAGCCCGAGCAGTTCGTGGAGACCTTCTCCCTGTCCTTCGTTCGGGACGTCGTGGCCGCCGCGGGCGGAGGGGGAGGGCAGCCCGCTCCCTCCATGCCGGCCGCCATGTCCTCCCCTCCCATGGGAGGCGGAATGGGCATGCAAGGCATGAGCATGCCGAACATGGGCATGTACTCCCAACCCATGGGCGGGATGTATCCCGGAATGGCGAATCCCCTGGGGGGGATGAGCCCGCCCAACGTCCAGCCCGTCCAGTTCGCCAACCTCGCCATGCAGAGCGCCGCTCCGGAGGCCGGAAACATCGGTCTCATCATGGACGTCTTCATGGAGATGACCGTCGAGCTGGGACGGACCCGGAAGCTCATCAAGGAGATCCTGGGCATGGGCGAGGGAACCATCATCGAGCTGGACAAACTCGCCGGCGAGCCCGTGGACATCCTGGTCAACCACAAGCTGATCGCCAAGGGCGAAGTCGTGGTCATCGACGAGAACTTCGGCGTCCGGGTCACGGAGATCGTGTCCCCCATGGAGCGGATGAGCGACATGAGCTAGAATCCGCATCCGGATGCCGGGCTCCGCCCGGGATCCGGATGCGGAACATCCGGCCCCGAACCTCCCCGATTTCCTCTTATTTCTCTTTCCCGTCAATATCTATTGCATTTCCGAATTCCGTGATGTAGAATATATCCCGGAGGGGAACACTGAAAAAACCGTATCGCGTCCTGTGCGCGATCGCGGTCCTGATCGTACTGTACCCGTCGGCCTTCGCCCAGCCGACTCCCGGTACGGGCGGTTCCGGACCCGCGGTCGCGGCGGGACAAGGCCCCGCGGCGCCCGCCGCGGAAAAAGACCTCGTACTTGCGGAATCCCCGGAAACAGCGAACGGCGGCAATCGGAACGCCCTGTCCGAGTCCGCCTGGCCGTATTTCCTGCGGATGCTGCTCACCCTGGGATTCGTCCTTGGGGCCATCTGGCTGCTGTTCCGGCTCCTGCGTCGGGCCGGGCGGCCGAAAGCCGCGGAGGACGCCTTCATCCGGGTCCTCGCATCGGCTCCCCTGGGAGCCGGCCGGTGGCTGTACGTGGTTTCCCTGGGGGCCAAGGCCTTCCTGGTCGGCGCGACGGACTCGTCCCTAAGCCTCATACACGAGGTGGAGGACCCGGAGCTCATCGACGAGATGAAACTCCGCGCCGAGACGGCGCCCGAGGCCGGAAACCGTGATTTCAGTACCCTCCTTTCGGGCTTGCTCAAGCCCGCATCGAAGCATCGCGCCGACGACGTGAAGGGAATCCCGGGAACGGAATTCCTTACACGGCAGAGGGACCGGCTGAAGAAATTCTGAGGCCGGACCCGGCGCACCGGGAGGGGAGATGCGAAACCGCCTCATCTTGGTCCTCGCGGCCGTAATCCTGGGAGGGGCAATCCGCCCCGTCCACGCCCAGGATGCCGCACCCTTCCCGTCCGCGCCGCGGGATACCGCCGTGAGCGTCCCCGTTCCGGGGGCCGGTACGACGACCCGGGCGGGATCGGGTACGACGGGATTCCCGGCGCCCCCTCCCGCCGTCCCCTTCGTGGACCTGACCATCCGGAATCCCCGGAACAACCAGGAAGTCGCCTTCTCGGTCCAGCTCCTGCTGCTCCTGACGGTCCTGAGCCTGGCTCCCAGCATCCTCATCCTCATGACCAGCTTCCTCCGGATATCCATCGTACTGGACTTCATAAAACGGGCCCTGTCCCTCCAGCAGGTACCCCCCAACCAGGTCCTCCTGGGAATCGCCTTTTTTATGACCCTCTTCATCATGTGGCCCACCCTGGACCAGATCAACCGGGAAGCCCTGACACCCATGGCGGAGGGGCGCATGACCGTGTCCGAGGCCTACCGGGCCGGGGAAGGGCCCCTTCGGCTCTTCATGTACCGGCAGATGGAGGCGAATCCCGAGAACATCCGGCTCTTCATGGCCATGCGGGGCTTGGAAAAGCCCGCCACCCTCGCGGACGTTCCCACCTATGTCCTCATTCCGGCGTTCATCCTGAACGAGCTGACCGTGGCCTTCAAGATCGGGATATATCTGTATATACCGTTTATAATTATCGATATGGTCGTGGCTTCCGCCCTGATGTCCATGGGCATGATCATGCTGCCGCCGGTCATGATTTCCATGCCCTTCAAGCTGATCCTCTTCATCCTGGTGGACGGGTGGAACCTCATGACACGGCAGCTCGTAGTTTCGTTCCGGTAGGAGGCGGATGTGGACATAGGAGACGCGGTCAGTCTGATGCGGGGAGGGATCCTGGAGATCGTCCTCCTCGCGGCTCCCATCCTCATCGTGGCCCTGGTTGTGGGCCTGGTGGTTTCCATTCTGCAGGCCACCACGTCCATCCAGGAGCAGACCCTCACCTTCGTGCCCAAGATCGCCTCCATCCTGGCGGTCCTGGCCCTCCTGGGAGGCTGGATGCTGAACCACCTTGCCCAGTATACGAGAACCCTCTTCGAGCTGATCCCCCTGGCGGCGAGGTAGACGGGTGTTCAACGAGATCCTGGACGGGGCGGACCTCTTCTTCCTCATCGCGGTTCGGGTCCTGGCGATGGTCGAGACCGCCCCCCTCCTGTCCAGCGACGGGATTCCGCAGGCCGCCAAGATCGCCCTATCCGGTCTCGCGGCGGCGGCGGTGTTTCCCTGGGTGCGGGACGCGGGGTACCCCTTGCCGGACACCATCGGCCCCTACCTGGCCCTGCTGGTCGGGGAAGCCCTCCTGGGGGTGATAACCGGCTTCTTCCTGGTGGCCGTCCAGGCCGCCTTCGTGACGGCGGGACAGTTCTTCTCCCTGCAGATGGGATTCGGCGCTTCCGAGGTCTACGACCCCCTGGCGGAGATCGAGATTCCCCTCATGGGGCAGTACCTGAACATCGTGGCCATGCTGGTTTTCGTCCAGGTCGGCGGGTTCCGGGATCTCTTCCTCATCGGTGTCCGGGGTTCCTTCCAGGCCCTGCGGGCGGTGGACCTGGTCGTCCGGCGGGACGGTTTCTTCGAATACCTCTTCGGCGCCGTCTCCCTCCTGTTCAAGAACGCCATGACCCTGGCCTTCCCGATCCTGGGTACCCTGTTGGTCATCTCCGTGACCATGGGCCTACTGTCCAAGGCAGCTCCCCAGATGAACCTCCTCACCGAGGGGTTCCCCCTGAACATCGGGGTGGCCTTCCTCCTCCTCCTCGGCTCCCTTCCCTACCTGATGGAAGCCTTCGCCCGCCTGATCCAGGCGGGTTTCCTGGACCTGGCCGCCATGCTGGGAGGGACCGGATGATCGGCTCGGCCCGCTCCGGCCGGGCCTTCCCGGCGCCTGCCCGAGCCCTGTCCCCGGCGGACATCCACCTGCAGTGGTTCGCCTCCCCCGAGGAGGAGGGGCGCACCGAGGAGCCCTCGGAATACAAGCTCCGGAAGGCCCGGGAGGAGGGACGGGTAGCCAAGAGCCAGGACCTGGTCGCGGCCGTCGGCCTCCTGTTGACGGCGGTGACCCTGGCGATCCTGGCCCCTTGGATGATGGACACCCTCCGGGAAATGATCGTCCGGTTCCTACGGCTCTCCACGGAGTCGGACATCGTGACCGACGGGGCCCTGGCCGCGGGACTCTTCTTCCGGTACCTGGTCCGGCTCCTCCTGCCCTTGGCCTCGGTGGGGGTCCTGGCCGCGCTGTTCGGCAACATCCTCCAGGTCGGGTTCCTCTTTTCCGTGAAGCCCATCACCCCGGATTTCAAGAAGATCGTCCCCCGGCTCGGCCAGTACTTCCAGCGGACCATCTTCTCCATGGAAGGCCTGTACAACCTCGGAAAGTCCATCCTGAAGATCGCCGTCATCGGGCTGGTCGCCTGGATCCTCGTGAACGGGGAACTAGAACGGCTCCGGAACCTCTACATGGCGCCCTTCTGGAGCTCCGTGAAGCTCGTCTCCGGAATGATCCTCAAGCTTATCCTGGCCGTGGCGGTCACCCTCCTGGCCCTGTCCATACCGGACTACCTGTTCCAGAGGCGGCAGTTCCTGGAGCGGATGAAGATGACCAAGCAGGAGGTCAAGGAGGAGCGGAAGATGCACGAGGGGGATCCCCAGGTGAAGGGGCGCCTCCGGGAGCGGATGCGGGACCTCCTGACCCGAAACATGGCCGTGAACGTCCCCAAGGCGGACGTGGTGATCACGAACCCGACCCACTTCGCGGTGGCCCTGGAGTGGGACCGCGAATCCATGGCCGCCCCGATGGTGACGGCCAAGGGCATGGACGAGGCGGCCCTCCGTATCCGCCGTATCGCCGAGGACGCCCGGGTGCCCGTCGTGGAGAACCGGCCCCTGGCCCGGGCCCTCTACGCGGAGACTGAGATCGGCCAGGTGATCCCCGAAAAGTACTACCAGGCCATCGCCGCGGTCCTGGCGCACGTCTACGCCCTTTCCGACAAGGGCCGGCGCTACGCCCGGGCCGCCGGCGCGGAGGAACTGACATGATCGACGACCGGCGCCGCCCGAGCCCGGAGGAGGCCTAGATGTCCGATACCCAACGGGTCCTCCGGGATACCTTCCTGACGAACCGCTCCGACTTCGCCGTGGCCCTCGGCGCCGTGGCGGTCGTCCTCATGATCATCATCCCGATTCCGACGGTCCTTCTGGACGCCCTGATGGCCTTCAACCTGACCATCAGCCTCCTCATACTCCTGATCGTCCTGTATACCCGCAAGGCCACGGAGTTTTCCATCTTCCCGACCATGCTCCTGGTATCCACGATCTTCGGCCTGGCCCTGAACATCTCCTCCACCCGTCTCATCCTCACCCAGGGCAGCCGGTTCGACGGCCGCCTGATCCGGGCCTTCTCCACCTTCGTGGTCGGCTCCGGGGGCACCGAGGGACTGGTGATCGGCTTCATCATCTTCATCGTGATCATCGCGGTCCAGGCCATCGTCATCACCAAGGGAGCCACCCGGATCGCCGAGGTGGCGGCCCGGTTCACCCTGGACGGACTTCCGGTCAAGCAGATGGCCATCGAGAGCGAGTTCAACTCCGGGGCCATCACGGAGGAGGAGGCCCGGCGGCGCAAGGACGAGGTCCAGCGGGAGGTCGACTTCTACGGCCAGATGGACGGCGCGTCCAAGTTCGTGTCCGGGAACGTCAAGGTCGGGATCTTCATCTCCGTCATCAACATGCTGGGCGGCTTCGTGGTGGGCATGGTGATCCACGCGGAGAGCTTCCAGACCGCCATCCAGGCCTACACGTCCCTGACGATCGGGGACGGCCTCTTGTCCCAGCTTCCCGCCCTCCTGGTGTCCGTCGCGACGGGCATCATCGTGACCCGGGCGAATTCCCAGGGTACCTTCGGCGGGGACGTGACGGTCCAGTTCTCCCAGAACTCCCGCATCTACTGGATCGGCGCGGCGGTCCTGGCCGGCCTGGCCTTCCTGCCCGGCTTCCCCTGGTACGTGCTCCTTCCCATGGCCGCCGCCCTTGCCTGGCTGGCGTTCCGCCTGTCCCGCAAGAGCCTGCGGGAGGCGGATGCCGCCAAGGCCCACCCCGCGGGCGCCAAGGCCAAGGGGGAATCCGCCCAGGAGCTGTCCCCCGTGGTCCCCCTGGACCCCATCTCCCTGGAGCTCGGGTACGGCCTGATCCCCCTGGTGGACCGGGACAAGGGCGCGGAACTCCTGGAGCGCATCACCCGGATCCGCAAGGAGAGCGCCCTGGACATGGGGCTGGTGGTTCCCCGCATCCGGATCATCGACAACATGCGGCTGGAACCCAGCGAGTACTGCTTCAAGATCAAGGGCGTCGAGGTGGGCCGGGGAGTCATCCGGCTGGGCTACTACATGGCGATCAATCCCGGAGGAGTCACCGAGGAGATCCCCGGGGAGCGGACCCGGGACCCGGCCTTCGGACTCGCGGCCCTGTGGATCGCCGAGGACCAGAGGGACAAGGCCGAGCGCGCGGGCTACACCGTCGTGGACGCCCCCAGCATCGTGGCCACCCACCTGACGGAGATCATCAAGCGCCACGCCTCGGAGATCCTCGGCCGCCAGGAGATCCAGTCGATCCTGGACACCCTCCGGAAGGACTACCCCGCGGTCGTGGAGGACGCCCAGAAGCACCTTTCCCTGGGGGAGATCCAGAAGGTCATCCAGTCCCTCCTGCGGGAACAGGTTTCCGTGCGGAACATGGTCGTGATCCTGGAAACCCTGGCGGATTACTCGGGGATCACCAAGGATCCGGGCTTCCTGACCGAGAAGGTGCGGCAGGCCCTGGGACGGCAGATCTGCCTCCAGTACGCGGATTCCAAGAAGGTCCTCCACGTCCTGACCATCGATCCGGACCTGGAGCAGAAGATCATCGAGAGCCGGGTGGACTCCGCCGTGGGCAACTTCGCGGCCCTGGAGCCGACGGTCCAGCGCCAGTGGATCAAGGCCCTTACCCAGGCGGTTTCGGCGGTGCAGAAACAGGGGTTCTTCCCCCTGATCCTCTGCTCCGAGGCCGCCCGGGCCCTGGTCAAGTCCAGCACGGAACGGGAGATCCCCGACCTCGTGGTGCTCTCGGTGCCCGAGGTCGTGGCGGACGTGAGCGTGGAAGCCATCGGCGAGATCCGGCTGGAATAGGCGGAGCCGGAAATGGAAGGGAACGAAGGGATGGAATACTTTACCGAACAGGGGGCGACCCACCGGGAAGCCATCGAACGGGTCCGGGCGAAGTACGGGGACGCCGCTCAGATTCTCACCCAGCGCATCGTCCGCACCGGGGGCGTCCTGGGGCTCTTCGCCCGGGAGGGCGTGGAGCTAACGGGATACATCCGCCAGGAGGCGGCCAAGGAGACGGCCAACCGCAAGCTCGACCTGGAGGAGGAAAAGCGGCGCCTCCTCGCGTCCATCCAGGACCGTACCCTCCAGGAGGTGCTCTCGGAGGTTCGGGAGCTGAAGCGGACCGTGGAGACCTACCGCCCGCCGGAGTCGGAGCCCGACCACCCCAACCTGAAGGTCCTGGACGACATCCTGGTCCTGAACGAGTTCACGGAACCCTACCGCCGGGGGATCCTGGACCGGATCCGGTCGGAGTTCACCCTGGACGCCCTGGAGGACTGGGACAGCCTCCAGGACGCCGTGCTCGACTGGATCGGCCAGGACGTCTCCGTCGTCCCGGGCCCCGCGGCGCCCGGACCCCGGGTATTCGTCCTGGTGGGTCCCACCGGCGTCGGCAAGACCACCACGATCGCCAAGCTCGCGGCCATCCACAAGATCGGGATCGGCGGGTTGCCGCCCCGGGACGTGCGGATGATCACCATCGACAGCTACCGGATCGGCGCCAAGCAGCAGATCGAGACCTACGGCGACATCATGGGGGTGCCCACCTCCTGCGTGGAGACCTCGGAGGACCTGGCCAAGACGATCGCCCTGTACCGGGACGTGGACCTGGTCCTGGTCGACACCATCGGCAAGAGCCCCCGGGAGGCGGTGAAGCTGGCGGAGATGAAGCAGATCCTGGACGCATGCGGTTCCCGGGCGGAGGTCCACCTGGCGATGGCCGCCACGACCAAGGCGACGGACATGGAGGAGATCCTGCGCCAGTTCGAGCCCTTCGATTACCGCGCCGTGGTGGTCACGAAACTGGACGAGACGAACCGGCTGGGCAACGTGATCTCCGTCCTGTCCCAGAAGCGCAAGCCCGTTTCCTACCTGACCGACGGCCAGAAGGTACCCCAGGACATCCAGCCGGCCACGGTTCCCCGCTTCCTCCTGGGGCTCGAGGGATTCAAGCTGGACCGGGACCGTATCGAGGAGAAATTCGCATCCCGCCGGGAGACCCGCGCGGAGGGGAGGCGTTGATGGAAGACCAGGCACAGAAACTCCGGGAGCTCATGCAGACGGGGGCTACGGCTCCCTCGACGCCCCAGGGCGCCTCCTCCCAGAAGCGGACCCGGGTGATCACGGTGACCAGCGGCAAGGGAGGCGTGGGCAAGACCAACCTCTCCGTGAACCTGGCCCTGGCCTACGCCCAGCAGGGCAAGCGGGTCATCGTCCTGGACGCGGACCTGGGGCTGGCCAACGTGAACATCATGCTCAACATGATCCCCAAATACAACCTCTACCACGTGATCCGGAAGCAGAAGACCATGAAGGAGATCATCCTGGACACGGAGTACGGGATCCAGATCGTGGCCGGGGCTTCCGGGTTCTCGAAGATCGCCAATCTTACGGAGGAGGAGCGGCAGAGCTTCATCAGCGAGCTCTATTCCCTGGCCGGTGCGGACATCATCATCATCGACACGAGCGCGGGGGTCTCCAGCAACGTCCTGTCCTTCGTCGCCGCCGCGGATGACGCCATCATCATCACCACCCCGGAGCCCACGGCCATTACGGACGCCTATGGCATCATCAAGATCATAGCCACGGAGGTGGAGAACCTGAACATCGGCCTCAAGCTCGTGGTCAATCGGGTGAAGAGCGTCCTGGAAGGGAAGAAGGTCGCGGAGCGGATCATCAACATCTCGGGGCAGTTCCTGAACCTCAAGGTGGAGTACCTAGGCTGCATCTACGAGGATCCGATCGTCCCCTCCTCGGTGATCCGCCAGAAGCCGTTCATCCTGTCCGATCCCAAATCCAAGGCCGCCATCTCGGTCCACCACCTGGTGAGCCGGATCGAGAAGACGGAATTCCCCGACGACAAGGGCATCGGACGCTTCATCCGCAAGCTCTTCGGGAGGGAGTGAGCGTGCCGATCCGGGGAGGGGACGTGAAAGTGCTTCGGCTTGACTCCGGCTTCGGCATTGTCCTAAGATGGAACGAGGTATCCGAGGATCGCGGACAGGGTGACGGAACCCTGCACGGGGAGGGGCGCCAGGGGTGAGTTCCGATATCCGGATCGTATCGATCGCCGCCGCGGCCGCCTTCCTGGTATCCGCCCTGACGGGGGTCGTGAGCCAGGTGGCCTTCGGGGCCCTGCTCCTGCGGGCCGTCCTGTCCGGAGCCGCATTCGCGGCCCTCGGTGCCGGCGCGTCCTTCCTCGCCCGCACCTTCCTTCCCGAGCTGTACGGCGAGACCGCCGCCCCGGAAACGGATTCCCCCGGCTCCGTGCCGCCGGAATCGGCCCATCGACTGAACATCGTTCTGCCCGGCGACGAGGAGGCCGCCGAAGAGGTGGAGCCCCTGCCGGAAGCCTCCTTTCCCGGCACCGCCGGGGAGGAGGAGTTGCGGGAACTGGAGCGGGATGCCGAGGAAATCGGCACGGATTCCCTCGTCCCCGAGGAGGGGTCGGACCCGGTCCCCGCCTCCGGCTCCGCCCGGCCGCCCGCTTCCTTCGACGACCTGGACGTGCTTCCGGACCTGGACGGGCTGTCGGACGTGTTCTCCGCCGCCGCCCACGAGGATATCGACGCGGGCGAGGCGCCCGCCCGGGATCCCATCTCGACGACCGGGGCGTCCCGGGACGGGGTGGATGCCGTGGCCATGGCCCAGGCCGTCCGGACGCTGCTGAAACGGGATCAGAAAGGGTAAGCGGAGATGAATAATCCTTTGTTGGAACATACGACGGAAGAGGAACTCTGGGTGGAGTACAAGCGGAGACGGGATCCCGCCATACGGGAGGCCTTCATCAAGCAGTACGCTCCCCTCGTGAAGTACGTGGCCGGCAAGGTCGCGTCCTCCATGCCCCATTCCGTGGAGTTCGAGGACCTGGTCGGATTCGGCGTATTCGGCCTCATCGACGCCATCGACAAGTTCGATCCCGAAAAGAACGTCAAATTCAAGACCTATGCGGTCACCCGGATTCGGGGGGCCATCTTCGACGAGCTCCGTTCCATCGACTGGGTTCCCCGGTCGGTCCGCCAGAAGACCAAAGAATTGGAGGAGGCGATCCAGCAACTCGAATCCAAACTGGGCCGCCCCGCCGCGGACGTGGAAATCGCCCAGGCCCTGGGGGTCACGGAGGACGAGCTGGCCAAGACGATGCTCAAGATCTCCGGGACCGCCGTGTTGTCCCTGAACGACGTCTGGTATTCCGGGGACGACGCGGACAAGATCTCCATCGGGGACAGCATCGAGAGCCCGGGAAGCCTCAATCCGGACACCATGATCGAGCGGGAGGAAATCCGCCGGGTCATCGTCCAGGCCATCCAGGAATTGCCCGATAAGGAAAAGAAGGTCCTGGTCCTGTACTATTACGAGGAGCTCACCCTCAAGGAGATCGGCCAGGTGCTCGAGGTGACGGAATCCCGGGTCAGCCAGCTCCATACCAAGGCCATACTTCGGCTGCGGGCCAAGCTCACGAATATCCGCAAGGGGATCGTATAGCCATGCCGGGTACGATCGGGCTTCCGCAGATCCAGGAGCTCATGCGTCGTTACCTGGACGAGGACCGGGAGAAGACCTCCGTCGCGGCGGAGGGAACGTCCCTGGAGGAGGCCCTGCGGAACGCCGCGGTCCAGCTGGACTGCGCCGTCGCGTCCCTGGATTTCGAGGTGGTCGAGAAGGGTGTTCCCGGTACCCTCGGGCTGGGGAGGAAACCCTGGAAGATCCGTGCGTACAGGACCTCCGCGAAGAAGGAAGTGGCCGCGGTGGAGACCTCCTTCGGGGAGGGCATCCTTTCCGAGGATTTCGGGGCCGACCAGGAACCCAAGGACCGGGACGGGGCCGTTTTCGTGCGCCTCTCCTCGGACGGAGCCCTCCTGAAGGTTACCGCCCCGGTGGGCCGGGGACGGCGCGCGGCCGAGAAGGCCGCCTTCGAACGGCTACACGAGCGCGCCGTCCACGACATCGACGAGGCCCTGGTCCGGGAGGTCGTGCGCCTCGCTTCCGGGGAATACGTGCCCGTGGGAACCTTCGTGTTCAATCCCGCCAACGACGCCCTGATGACCGTGGACGTGGGCGACCAGGACATGAAGGCCTACGTGATGCTCACGGCCCCCGGTCCCGGGGGCTGCGATCTTTCGGCCGATTCGATCCTGGCCTTCCTTCGCAACAACAAGGTGGTCTTCGGCATCAAGGAAGAGGTCCTGCAGGAGCTGGAGGACCGTCCCCGGTACCGCGAACCCGTGTTGGTGGCCGAAGGGTCTCGGCCCCAGAACGGGCGGGACGCCTTCATGCAGTTCAACTTCAGCATGGACAGGACCGAGATCCACCTCAAGGAGACCGCGGACGGCCGGGTGAACTTCAAGGAACTGGGCCTGATCCAGAACGTGGTCGCGGGTCAGCCCCTGGCCCGCAAGGTTCCCGCGGAGAACGCCGTGCCGGGAAGGACCGTGACGGGAAAGATCCTTCCCGCCCGGAACGGAAAAGACATCCCCCTGCCCCTGGGCAAGAACGTGCGGGTGTCGGAGGACGGGGTGACGGTCCTTGCGGAGATCAACGGGCAGGTGACCTATATCGGGGGGAAGATCAACGTCGAGGAAGTCTTCACGGTGCAGGGGGACGTGAACCTGAAGTCCGGGAACGTCATGTTCCTGGGAACCGTCCTGGTGCTGGGAAACGTGGAGGACGGCTTCGTCGTGAAGGCCTCGGGCAACATAGAGGTGCACGGGAACGTCGGGAAGAGCGAGCTGGTGGCGGAAGGGGACATCATCGTCCACCAGGGCATCACGGGGAAGTCCGGCGGCTCCATCCAGGCGGGCAAGAACATCTGGGCCAAGTTCATCGAGAACGCGAAGGTCGAAGCCGGGGAGTCCGTCATCGTTTCCGACGGGATCGTGAACTCCGACGTGACCGCCAACAAGAAGATCATCTGCCAGGGAAAGCGCGCGGCCATCGTGGGAGGCCATTTCCGGGCCTGCGAGGAGATCAACACCAAGACCCTGGGGTCGCCGGTGGGCGGGACGGAGACGGTCTGCGAGGTCGGCTACGATCCCAAGAGCAAGGAACGGATGGACCAGCTCAATCAGCAGCTCTCCCATCTCCGGCACCAATTGGAGGAGATGGACAAGAACATCTCCACCCTCCAGGTCCTGAAAAAGCAGAGGAAGACCCTGCCGGACGAGAAGGAGGCCGTCCTCCAGGAAAGCATGGCTAAGCGGGCGGAAGCCGCGGAGGAGGCGGCGGGGCTTTCCAAGGAGATCGAATCCATCCAGACCTACCTTTCCAACCTGAAGACCCGGGGCAAGGTGAGCGTTTCCGGAAAGGCCCATCCGGGAGTCCGGATCATCATCAAGGACGTGGTGGAGGAGCTCAAGAACGACCAGAAGGGGATCACGTTCTACCTCGAAAACATGTTGATCAAGAAAACGCGGTACGAGGAAGTGGACGACGACACGATCCGCAGGGGGCCGGATGCCTATAAAGCCGATTGACCTCCAGACCTTGTTCCTTCAGATGAACAAGGTCGGGAAGGAGCAGGCCGCCGTAAAGGACGGTGCGGTCCTCCAGCAGTCCATCCAGAGCGCCGTCCAGGCGAAGAAGCGGGAGGACGAGGTGAGGTCCGTGCAGAAGCCCCAGGCGGACGAGGGGGCCGGGCGGATCGGCGACCGGGAATCCAAGTCACCCGCCGGGGAGGAATCCGAGGAAAAGCGGAAGGACCGCGATTCCGGGGAACCCGAGGAACCGGAGGTCGTGAAGGATCCCGACCTGGGCCGCCGGATCGACATCCAAGGATAGCCATGACGCAGTTTTCCGTTCTTCTCGCCGTGAACCTGGCCGGCCTTGCCGTCCTCTTCCTGTACATACGGGGACGGATCCACCGGGCCCTGGACTCGGAGGGACTCCGGGAACGACTCCGGGAGGAGATCGGCCAGCTCGTGCGGGAGCTGAACCAGACGACGGATCGGAACATCACCCTGCTGGAGGACGCCGTCCGGTCCCTCAAGGAGGCCGTAGCGGAGGCCGACCGGCGGGCCGTCGTGCTTCGCCGGGAGGCGGAGCGCCGCGACCGGGAGGAAGCCGTGTACGATCGTCTCGGCCGGATGCGGAGGACCGGGCCGGCCGGATCGGAGGGCGATCCGTCGGCGGCCGGACCGGAATCCTACGACCGCCCCCCCCGGACGGCTTCCGCCCTCGACCGGGAGCCTCATTCCGCGGTTCCGGCCGGCCCGGAACCGTCCTACCCCCCCGGACGGGAACGGCCGTCCTCCGGATCCGACGCCGGAAGGACCGTTCCGGCTCCCGCGTCCGAGGAGATGCCGCCCGCGATACCCTTCGTCACCTTCTCGTCCTCTCCCCTGCGTCCCAAGCCGCCCCTGAAGGATGAGGTGCTGTCCCTGAACCGCCGGGGAATTTCCTCGGAATTCATCGCGGCCAAGCTGGGTATCACGGTGGCCGAGGTGGAGCTGATCGTGTCCCTGGAGGAGCAGAAGGGCCGGGCGGGCCGGGAGGCCGGACCGTGACCCGCGGGATCCTGGGAATCGACTTCGGCACCACCAATTCCCTGAGCGCCTGGATCGAGGACGGCCGTCCCCAGATCATACCGAACGATCGGGGCAGCCGGACCACGCCCTCCGTCGTGGCGGTGTCCCATTCCGGGGAGATCCTGGTGGGGGAGTCCGCCAAGAACCAGGCCGTCGCGGCCCCCCAACGGACCCTGGCGGGAATCAAGCGCCGCCTGGGATCCCGGGAGCCCGTGCGCCTGGGGGAAGGATCCTACGAGCCCGAGGAGGCTGCGTCCTGGATCCTGGCCAAGATCAAGCGGGACGCCGAGTCCTTCCTGGGCTTCCCGGTCGAGCGGGCGGTGATCTCCGTTCCCGCCCGCTTCGGGGAACCCCAGCGCCGGGCCGTCAAGGAAGCCGCCCGGCGGGCGGGCCTGGAGGTTCCCCGGCTCGTGAACGAGCCCACCGCCGCCGCGGTCGCCCGGGCCTTCCTGAATCCCGAGGCGGCGGAGGCGGAGACCCTCGTCCTGGTCTACGATTTCGGTGGAGGGACCTTCGACGTGACGGTCCTGTCCGCCCGGGGGAGGTCCTGCGAAGTGCTGTCCTCCGCGGGGGACGACCGCCTGGGGGGCATGGACATCGACGTCCTGCTCTACCGGGAGGCCGCCGCGGACTTCCGCCGGACCTGGGGCGTGGATCCCGACGCAGACCCCTTCCTGGCACAGCAGCTCATGGACCTGTCCGAGCGGGCCAAGATCGAACTCTCCTCCCGGAACGAGGCGTCCATCACGATCCCCTTCCTGAACGCCGGGAAGGGGTTGTCCCATCCATCCTTCGGACTCAAGCGGGAGACCCTGGAGGACCTGATCCGGCCCCTGGTGGAACGGAGCCTCGGCCTCGTCCGGAAGGCCCTGGCGGAAGCGGGCAAGCGGCCCCGGGACGTGGGCGCCCTGGTTCTGTCCGGGGGGTCCAGCCGGATACCCCTGGTCCGCCGGATGGTCCTGGACCTCCTGCCCCTGGAACCCGAGAGCCGGGTCAACCCGGAGGAGATCGTCGCGGTCGGCGCGGCGGTGGAGGCCGCTATCCTCGCGGGCCGGGCCGGCGGGTTCGCGGTACGGGACGTGAATTCCCGGACCTACGGCGTGGAGATCGAGGGTGGGCGCTTCGTGGAGCTCCTCCCCCGGAACGAGCCCCTGCCGGCCCGCAGGAAGCGGGTCTTCACGACCGTCGTGGACGCCCAGGAATCCGTGGAGATCCACATCCTCCAGGGGGAATCGGAATCCGCGGCGGAGAATCTCTCCCTCGGCCGCTTCCTCCTGCCCGGGATCCGAAAGGCGCCCCGGGGGGAGCCGAGGATCCAGGTCGAGTTCTCCATCGACGAGAGCGACCTGTTGCGGGTTCGGGCGGTGGACCTGGACACCCGCACGGAACAAGCCGTCGTGGTGACCGATTCCGGGGCCGACGCGGGGGACGCGGAAAAGCTCGCCCGCCTGGCCGCCCGGGTCCGGGCCCTGGCCGACTCGGAAGAGATCGACAACGTGTTCCGGACCGAGATCGAGGAGCTCCTGACACGGGCGGCCGCGGCGGTGGAATCGGGATCCGAGGAGGATCGCCGCCTGGCCCGGGGTTCCCTGGAGGCCGTGGCCGGGGAGCTCCTGGCCCGGAAGCGGGTGGCCGCCCCGTGAGGAGCGATCGGGAGCTGTGGGCCCTGTTCGGCCTCCCGCCGGGCGCGGATTCCCGGGATCTCAAGAAGGCCTTCCGCCAGCTCACCAAGCGGTATCACCCGGACTCCTCCAAGGATCCCGCGACGGCCCGGAGGTTTTCCCGGGTCGTCCGGGTCTACAAGCTGCTGTCCCGGGAAGCGGGGGGGACTCGGGATACCGGGCCGGCGGACCCGCCCGCGGATCCCGAGGAGGACCTGTTCGCCCTGGGGACCCAGTTCACCGTGTCCCGGGACACGGGTACCCGGGTGGAAGCGGTGAAGCGCCTGGGGCTGTCAGGAAAGAAGAGCGCCTATATCTTCCTGCGCAAGGCCCTGTACGACGATTCCCCCGAGGTCGCCGCCCAGGCCGTGCGGGCCGTGGCCCTCCTGGGCATCCGGCAGGCGGACGGGGAGATCGCCAGCCTCTTCGCCCGGGCGGGGGCCGACCTGAAGCGGACCATCCTGGAGACGGCCCGGGGCACCCGGGAACCCGTCTTCCTTCCCGCCCTGCGGGCTGCCTCGACGGATGCGGACCCCGGGATCGCGGCCGCGGCGGGGGCGATCCTCGCGAATTTCGACGGCTGCTGAGGATCCGTCGCCCGGGCCCCTCGATCCTCCGCCCGGACCCCCTCAATCCTCCGCCCGGGCCCCCTCCAGTTCGTATTCCTGAAGCTTCTGGTAGAGGGTCTTCCGCCCGATGCCGAGGATCTCCGCGGTGCGGCTCTTGTTGCCCCCCTGGGCCGCCAGGGTCTCCCGGATCAGGATTTTCTCCGCCTCCGCCAGGGAGGAGCCCGCGGGTATGCGGACGGTGTCGTCCTCCTGGGCGTCCCGGATCCCCGGCGGAAGGTCCTCCAGGGTTACCAGGCTTCCCCGGGCCAGGACGACGGCGCTTTCCACGCAGTTCCGAAGTTCCCGGACGTTCCCCGGCCAGCCGTAGGAGAAGAAGGCCGCCCGTACCTTCGGGTCGAAGCCTTCCAGGCTCTTGCCGTTCTCCTCGGCGAACTCCCGGAGGAAGGCGCCCGCCAGGAGGGGGATGTCGTCCTTCCGCTCCCGCAGGGGGGGGACGTGGATGTTCACCACGTTCAGGCGGTAGTAGAGGTCTTCCCGGAAGGTGCCCTTGTCGATCTCGGCCTTGAGGTCCCGGTTCGTCGCCGCGATCACCCGGACGTCCACCTCCAGGGTCTCCTCCCCCCCGACGCGCTCGAACTTGCGCTCCTGCAGTACCCGGAGGATCTTGATCTGGACGTTCTGGTTGATCTCCCCGATCTCGTCCAGGAAGAGGGTACCTTCGTGGGCCAGTTCGAACCGTCCGCGCTTGCGGCCCGCGGCCCCGGTGAAGGCCCCCTTCTCGTGCCCGAAGAGTTCGCTCTCCAGGAGGGATTCCGCCAGGGCGGCGCAATGGACCTTCACGAAGGGCTTGTCGGCCCGGGGCGAGAGGTTGTGCAGGGCGTCTGCGATGAGTTCCTTGCCGACCCCGCTTTCCCCGGTGACGAGGACGCTGGCCTTGGTGGGCGCCACCCGGCGAAGGAGGTCGAAGATCCTCTTCATCTCGGCGCTCCGGCCGATGATGGAGGAGATCCGTTTCTGGCTCTCGATCTCCCGCTGGAGTTCCCGGTTCTGGCGCTCCAGCTCCCGGCTTTCCAGGGCCCGGCGGATGAGCATGGAAAGGTGGTCCAGGTTGACGGGCTTGGTGATGAAGTCGAAGGCCCCCATCCGCATGGAGTCCACGGCGTCCTCGATGGTGCCGTGTCCGGTCAGGACGATGACCGGCAGGCCCGGGTAGGAACCCGCGACCCGCTTCAGGACCTCGTTCCCGGATACCTTCGGCATCCGCAGGTCCGTCACGATCAGGTCGATCCGTCCCTCCTCGACGGTCCGGAGGGCCTCCTCTCCGTCGGCGGCCGGAACCACCTCGTACCCTTCCAGGCGGAGGGCCTCCGCGAGGCCTTCCCGGATGTTCCGCTCGTCGTCCGCCACAAGTACCGTGAATTTCAAGACGCCTCCCCGGCCGCCCGGGCCTCGGGCTCCCAATCCCCGACCGCCGTGTCGTGGGACAACAGGCGCCGCTCCGCGGGGGGAAGGGGCAGGGTGATGGTGAACGCGGTTCCCTCGCCCTCCCGGGACCGGACCGAGATCTCTCCGCCGTGCTCCTTGATGATCTTGAAGGTCAGGGTGAGCCCCAGGCCCGTCCCGGTCTCCTTGGTGGTGAAATAGGGCTCGAAGATCTTCGGGAGGTTCTCTTCCGGGATTCCGATCCCCGTATCCTCCACGGACAGGCGGATCCCGTCGTCCGCCCTCTCGGTGCTCAGGGTCAGGGTGCCGCCCTCGGGCATGGCGGCCAGGGCGTTCTGGACCAGGTTCAGGACGGCCTGCTTCATGTACCGGGGATCCACGCTCAGCCGGGGCACCGAGGGGGACAGGTTCCGCTCCAGACGGACCCGGGCGCGCTCGATCTCCGGAGCCAGGAAGTCCAGGAGGTCCGAGAGCAGTCCGTTCAGGTCCGTCTCGCGGAGGTTGATGTCCATGGGGCGGACCGCGAACAGGAAGTCCACGACGATGCGGTTCAGGCGGTCGATCTCCTCGTCCACCACGTCCAGGTACCGTTGGATCGTCCCGGACCGCTCGTCGCAGGACGCCTTGAGGGCCTTCCGCATCAACTGGACGTGGATGGAGAGGGATCCCAGGGGATTCTTGATCTCGTGGGCGACCCCCGCGGCCAGGGTCGTCAGGGAGGCCAGGTTCTCCGCCCGTCGGAGCTGGGCTTCCTTCCGGCGCTTGTCCGTGACCTCCTCGAGGTGGATGAGGTTGCCCCGGATGCGCTGGTCCCGCACCAGGGGGCTGACGGTGATGGACACGATGCGGGTGGAGCCCTTGGCGTCCAGGGCGAACTCCCGGTCCATCCGGGTTTCCTCGCTCTCCAGGGTTTCCCGGAGGAATCCGGCGATCTCCTCGTCCGCGACGCTCTCCCAGACGGGCCGGTCGTAGACGTCCAGGTAGGCCAGGGGCAGGAGTCGCTCCGCGGACTTGTTGATGAGGGTGGGGCGGTGGGAGGAATCGCAGACGACGATCCCGTCGAGCATGGAATCCAGCACGGTACCCATGCGCTCGTTTTCCTCCGCCAGGATGGCCAGGAGCTTCCGGATCTGCTCCTCGTTCATGCGGGGGGCCTTGGCCAGGGCCCGCTCCAGGAACCGCCTCACCCGACCCTCCGGAGGGAATCCGCGAGGGCCTCGGCCAGGCGCTCCGCCAGCGGACCCGGCGAGAGATTGTAGGATTCGTACCGGATCTGGGCGTCCCGGATCGCGGCCGCCCACCCGGCCAGGACGGCGTCCGTGCGGGCGTCCGCCCAGGCGGCCTTGGAGCGGACCAGACGGGCCAGGCTGCGGAGGAAGGCCGGGAAGACGTAGGAGAGAGAGTCGTCTCCCCCCCCGAAACCCTTGGTGGCGGCGGCGATGCTGGCCAGGGCCTTCTGGACGCTCCGGTCCGGAGCGTCGCCGGAAAGATCCAGAAGGGGATTGGGGAGGAAGACGCCGTCCCGGGATGCCTGGTAGCAGACCGCGGACAGGAAGCGGAACGCGTACTCGTCCGTGGCGGACTCGGGGAGGGGCTTGCGGGCCGCCAGGTATTCGTCCAGGGATCGGTCCGCCTCTTCCGGCTCCGCCCGGAAGACCTTGGACAGGATCTCCCGGGAGGATTCGGCGTCCCGGGGGCGGAAGGAATAGGTCCGGACCCGGGAGAGGATGGTGGGGATCAGGGCGGCCGGGCGTTGGGAAACGAGGATGAACCGGGATGTCGCCGGCGGCTCCTCCAGGATCTTGAGCAGGGCGTTCCGCGCCCCGTCCAGCATCCGGTCCGCGTTCTCGATGACCGCCACCTTGGTCCTGCCGTAGGGGGCCAGCCGCGCCCAGCGTTCCGCCGCCCGGACCTGGAAGATCGGAAGGGTGTCGGGAATCAGGGCTTCCAGCTTGTCCGCCATCGGAAGGGCCTTGGCCGCGGCCTGTACGACCTCCCCGGGAGACTGGCCGGAGTCTTCCGCGTCCGGTCCCGCGGCTTCCGCGATCTCCTCCAGGGACTGGATGAGGGCGGTCGCCTTGGAAAGACGGGACTCCTCCCCCTCGAAGAGAACGGGGTCGAAGCGCCGGGTCAGTTTCCGTACCGCCCGGTAGAAGAGGAACCGCGCCGCCCGGTTGGGTCCCCGGCCGAGGGTTTCCCCGGCGGCCTTGATCTCCGCCCGGAAGGAACGGGGCCCCGTCAGCAGGAGGTCCGGGTGGGAAAGGAGCCGGTGGCGGGCGCAGGCGGGGCAGGGACAGTTCCAGGCGGCGGTTCCGGATTCGCAGGAGAGGACCCGGGCGGTCTCCAGGGCAGCGGTGAGCTTGCCCGCGTTTTCCGGCCCCGCGAAGAGCAGGGACGGCGGAAGCTCGGACCGCTCCAGGTCGGAACGGAGGATGCGGACGGCTTCCTCCTGGCCGATGAGATTCTCGTACACCCTAGACCTCCACCCGGGCGGCGGACACCAGGACGGGCAGGAGGGTCCTCCCCAGGAAGCTGCCCTCCAGGAGGCCGGAGAGGTCGAAGACGGGCTGGAGCCGCATGAGCATGAGCAGGAGGGATACCAGGAGGAGCCCTTCCGCGGCCCCCAGCAGGAAGCCCAAGCCGCGGTCCAGGGTCTGCAGGTTGATGTTCTCGATCACGCTGCGGAGCACCCCCTGGAGGATCTTGATGAGCAGGAAGACCAGAAGGAACACCACCGCGAACCCCAGGACCTCCGTGAAGGACTCGAGGGCCAGGTGTTCGGCCAGGAATTCCCCGGCGGGGCGGTAGAAGACGATGGCCAGGAAGACACCCAGGATGATGGCGGCCATGGACAGGAGTTCTTCCACGAAGCCCCGGAAATAGCAGCGCAGGGCGAAGAGGAGCACGACGATCAGGAGGACGAGATCCAGGGCGTTCACGGCTCACCTCCCCAGGCCCGGTCGGCCAGGCGCCGGGCGATGATATCCGCCGCGTCCCGGGAGCCCAGGCCGGCGGCGGCATCGGCCGCCCCCCGAAGGGCCCCGGGGTTTTCCAGGAGACCGGCGCAGGCGGCGGCCAGGGCGGAGGGCTCCTCGGCCTCCCGGCCTTCCAGGATCCGCGCGGCCCCCCGGGCGGCGAACCATCGGGCGTTCTCGACCTGGTCGCCCCGGGTGCCGACACCGGCCAGGGGAACCAGGACCATGGGGAGGCCCGCGGCCGCGCATTCCCACAGGGAACCCGCCCCGGCCCGGCCTACGTAGAGGTCCGCGGCGGCCAGGAGATCCGGAAGCTCGTCCTTGAGGTATTCGAAGGAGCGATAGCGGTCGGCCAGGTCGGGGGGAAGGGCCTCCGGGGGAACTCCCGGATTGCCCGGACCCGTCTGGTGGACCACGCAGGCCGTACGGAGAAGGTCCGGCAGGGCCGCGGCGACCAGCTCGTTCAGCCGGACGGCGCCCTGGCTGCCCCCGATGACCAGGATCAGGGGGAGGTCCCCGGGAAGACGGACCCGGGAGCGTCCCCGGGCGGCGTCCCCGGTACGGATGGAGCTTCGGATCGGCTGGCCGGAGACTTCCACGGCGCCCCGCACCGCCGGGGAAAGGGCGTCCTTCGTCTCCTCGTAGCTGACGAAGATCCGTTCCGCCACCCGGGCGTTCAGGCGGGTGGCCAGGCCCGGGGAGAAATCCGACTCGTGGGTGAAGACGGGGATGCCCAAGGACGCGGCCGCCCGACAGGGAGGCACGGAGACGTATCCCCCCTTGGAAAAGAGGAGTCGGGGCCGCAGGTCCGAAAGGATGCGCCGGGACGCGGCGTAGCCCGCCAGGACGCGGAATGCGTCCGCCAGGTTCTCCAGGGAAATCTCCCTGCGCAGCTTCCCGGACGGGACCGGCAGGAATTCCAGGCCCGCGGCTTCGACGACCGCCCGGTCGCTGTCCTTTCGGGAGCCCAGCCAGACGAACCGGGCCGCGCGGCCCCGCTCCTCGAGGAGGGCCCGGAGCCGATCCGCGACCGCCAGCCCCGGGTAGATATGCCCCCCCGTGCCGCCGCCGGTGAACGCGATGACGTCGGAGCCGCCCCGTTCGGAGGAATCCCGGCTCATCGGACCCCCAGGGCGCGGGACAGGGATTCCAGGGCCTCGTCGAGGGCGCCCCCCGCCAGGACCTGCTTGGTCAGCACCTTCCCGAGCTGGACGCCCTCCTGGTCGAAGCTGTTCAGGTTCCACGCGAATCCCTGGAACATGACCTTGTTCTCGAAGTGGGCCAGGAGGGCGCCCAGGGCGCGGGGATCCAGGATCCGGCCGTACAGGAGGGTGGAGGGGCGGCCTCCCGGGAAGCGCTTGTTGGGATCGGGGGCATCCCGGCCCTTCGCGAAGGCGACGATCTGGGCCGCCAGGTTAGCGTTCAGCTTGGCCCGGCTGGTGGAGCCCTCGACCTCGAGGTCCCGGTCCGTCTGGTTCTCCAGGAAACCGATGAACTCCAGGGGGACGATGTCCGTGCCCTGGTGCAGGAGCTGGAAGAAGGAGTGCTGGCCGTTGGTTCCCGGCTCGCCGAACACGACGGGCCCCGTCGGATAGGACACGGGTTGCCCGTCCCGGTTTACCTGCTTGCCGTTGGACTCCATGTCCAGCTGCTGGAGGTGCGCGGGGAACCGGGAGAGGGCCTGGGAGTAGGGGAGGACGGCCAGGAAGGGGCGTCCCAGGACGTTCCGCTCGAACACGCCGATCAGGGCGTCCAGGAGGGCGGGGTTGGCCCGGGGATCCGGCGACCGGGCCCGCTCGTCCGCTTCCCGGGCCCCGTCCAGGAGTTCCTGGAAGGCCTCGGGGCCGAAGGCCAGGGACAGGATGACCCCGCCGACCGCGGATGTGGAGGAATACCGGCCCCCGATGAAGTCGTCGATGTAGAAGGAGTCCAGGTATCCCGGATTCCGGGCCAGGGGGCTCGTCTCGCTGGTGACCGCCACGATGTGCCGGGACGGATCGAGTCCGGAAGGTCCCCGACGGGCCAGGAAGTCCCGGGCGAAGGTTTCGTTGGCCAGGGTCTCCTGGGTCGTGCCGCTCTTGGACACGAGGATGAAGAGGGTGGTCTCCGGGTCCAGGTCCGCGAGGACCGCGTTGGCGTCGTCGGGATCCACGTTGCTCACGAACCGGGCGGCCATCCGGGTCCGGCCCGCCGCGCGGGCCCAGTTCTCTAGGGCCAGGAAGAGGGCCCGGGGGCCCAGGTCGGATCCTCCGATGCCGATCTGGACCGCGGTCCGGAAGGGTTTGCCCGTGGAACCCTTCAAGGAACCGGAATGCACCTTTCGGGAGAACTCGGCGATCCGAAGCCGCTCCCCCTCGTAGAAGGACCGGAAGTCTCGGCCGTCCCGGACGACCTTGCCGGCGGGCTCCCCCCGGGTCAGGTGGTGCAGGACCATGCGGTCCTCCCCGGTGTTCATCCGGTGCCCCGAGGCCAGGAGCCGGTACTTCTCCGCCAGTTCCTGTTCCGCCGCGACCCGTCCGAGCAGGTCGATCGCTTCCTCCCCGGCGTCCGAGGCGGCCCAGGAAAAAGTCAGCCCTCCCCCGGCGTCGGCCCGTCGGGTTTCCACGGCCCGGGCGGTGAGGGAAGCCCGCAGGTCCGCGGGGCCCAGGCGCAGGAGGTCCCGAAAGGCGGGACTTTCATCGAGATTCCGGAATTTCACCATGGGGACCTCCTGGAAGGACCGGCATGCCGGTGTTTCCTTTCGATACGCTCATGATAGCCGGGGCGGAAGGGATCTTTCAAGGCCGTATTCCCGCCGCCCTTTCGGTCCCGGGAATCGCGTGCTATACTCTGCCGGGGGCGGCTATGGCCGAATTGGTAAACCATGTAGAAACGGAGTTCATCCTCAAGGAGGCCCAGAACCTCGGCATTCCCCTGCGGCTCCAGGGCGCGGGGAAAAGCCTCTCGTCCCGGGTACGGGATCTCCGCAAGGATTCCATCTGGATGGATCTGCCGGCCCAATCCGGCCGGCGTTTCGCCCCGTGGGAATCCCTGTCCGCGTATTTCGATTTCCACGGCAAGGACATGACCTTCACCACCAAGGTCGTGAAGCAGGAGGCGGACCATCTTGTACTGGCCTACCCGGTGAAGCTCCTCCGTTCTCCCGCGCGCAGGCATCCCCGGGTGCCCTGTCCCCGGGGGTTCACCCTGGAGATCACCCTGCAAAACGAGAAGGTGCGCCTGGACTATCCCCAGTGCGGGGAGTACTCCGACGTTTCCCTGCCGGACCTGCACGAGGGCTTCGACATCAGCTCCATGAACGCCTTGATAGAAAGCTTCCGCCAACGCTCGAGCCACCTGGCCAGCGAGAGCCGGGTCGTCCTCTTCAAGAACCGGGTTCCCCAGGGTATCGAGGAGCTCATGCTCACCCGGTTCGGGAAGACCCTGTTCATCCCCTCGACCCGGAGCCCCCTGCCGTCCGCGGATCCGTATCCGGAGTCCCGGATCGTCACCGCCCAAATGGCGGAGGAGTACGAGGGACCCGAGGGTCTCGTGGATGGATCCCGGTTCGAGCATGCCCTGGTCACGAAGATCGGCCGAGGAATCAACGCCGAGGTCTGGTGTCCTATCCTCTACTACCAATACGTGGTCGGGTATGTCTATCTGGCGAACCGGGCGGATCGACCCGTGTCCATGGATTTTTCCGTCGTGGACTGCGCCTGGGAGTTCTCCCGGGTGCTCGCTTTCTACCTGAAGACCCACGATTACTTCAAGGCTACCCAACTCAACGAGCCCGTGCCCCACGCGGCGTCCATCGTGGACCTGTCCGCCTCCGGATGCCTCTTGTCCATACCCCATACCGCCCTGGCGATGCGAATCAAGACGGGAGCCCAGCTGGACCTTCGGTTGGGCTACTCGGACGGGAGCGTGACCGCCCGGGGCCGGGTGGTCCGGCGCTTCGACGACAAGGACGGGGCGTACTACGGGGTGGCCTTCCAGGACCTGGGGCCGGAGGACCTTCGTACCCTCTTTCCCCGGATCTACGAGATGTCCTATCCGGAGTCCCCGGAGGAACTCGGGGAAGCCCGCCTGCATGCGGGAGGCGCCGCATGAACGGCCTTCTCTCCGAACTCCGGCTGGCCCTGGAGGTCCTCAAGCGCTGGGAGACCCTGGCCGCCCTGGCCGCCTTCCTGGCGGCGTGGAGCGTCTTCCGCTACGTTGCCCTGGTCCAGCGCAGGCCCCCCGTCTTCCGCCTGAACCGCCCCCGGAAGGCGCCCCAGCCCGTCGCCCCGGCGGAGCCGGCGGAGGAGCCCGCCGAGGAACCCGAGGAGTAGACCGGGGGGCGGGTCCGGGGACGAAGGACCCGTCCCTTCCAAGGACCCCGGCGTGGAACCTCGAGGTCCCCCCGGCCGGCCAGATAGACGAGGGCTTCCGCGACGTGGTCCGGTTCCCATCCGTCCAGGGACCCCGACCCGGCGCAGGGGCCGGATCGGCCGGCCAAGCGCCGTGAAGCCTCGGACACCCCCCACCGGCCGGAATTGACCGCCGCGAATCGCAGGATCTCCGCCCGTCCCTCCGGCTCAGCGTTCGCCGATCCCTCGCAGACGTCGCAGCCCGCGCAGGCCTCGATCCGGGCGCCCAGGAGACCCAGGAGGATCTGTCTCCGGCAGCGGGAGGCGGTTTCCGCATAGTCGAGCACGGCCGCCCGGCGCCGTCGCCGGAGGGGATCCGGCACTGTTTGCAGGGCCTCCCGGTTCCGGGGATGCGAGACCAGGACCGCCTCGGCGACTCCGCCGTCCCGGCCGGCCCGGCCGGACTCCTGGAGATAGGCCTCCACCGAGGGCGGAGGATCCGCGTGGAGGACCGCCCGGATATCCGGTTTGTCGATGCCCATCCCGAAGGCGCAGGTCGCCGTCAGGACCCCGTCCCGGGACGGCAGGAACCAGTCCTCCACGGACTTGCGCTCCGTCTTGGTCATCCCCGCGTGGTAGAAGCGGACCTCTCGGGTTCCCAGGATCCGGGCCAGCCGTTCCGCGGCGATCTGGGTCCCGACCCGGGAGGAGCAGAAGACCAGAAGGGGCTTCGGCAGGGCCCGGGCCAGGCGCTCCAGGGTATGCCCGGGGGAGAGGGTCGGGATGCAGCGGTAGCGCAGGTTCGGCCGGTCCGGATCGCCGGACACCCGGCGCCAGGGCTCCCCGGCAAAGAGGACCTCCGAGACCCGGGAAAGGATTCCCGGGGAGGCCGTCGCGGTGAAGGCCGTGACGGCGGGGGGATCCAGGGCCCGGAGGATGTCGCCGAGGTCCTCGTAGGCGGGCCGGAAATCGTCCCCCCATTCGGCTACGCAGTGGGCCTCGTCCACGACCGCGTGGGCCACCCCGGCCGCCCGCAACAGGGTCAATACGCGTTCGGTCCTCAGGATCTCCGGGTTGGCCAGGGCGATCCGGACCTTCCCGGAACGGACGGCGTCCTCCGTGGACCTTCGTTCCGCCTCGTCCAGCCCTCCCTGGAGCACCGCGCACGGCAGGCCCCGCTCCCGGAGCCTCCGGGCCTGGTCCGCCATCAGGGACCGCAGGGGGAATACGACGAGGGTCAGGCCCGGCAGGAGGACGGCGGGCAGCTGGAAGCACAGGCTCTTGCCGTACCCCGTGGGCAACAAGACGATCTGCCGCAGGCGGTCCGGGCTCGCGGATTCCCCCGGAAGGCTTTCGTCGGACACCGTTCGGTCCTCCGGGCTCCCGCCGGGGCCGGGCGGTCGGGGAAAGGCGTCCAGGATGTTCGCGACCACGAGGCGCTGGTAGGGGTAGAGGTACCGGACCCCGAAGACGGATTCCGCCGCGGCGGAGATCGGATCCTCCGGGCCGGGAAGGTCCGGACGGGGAAGGGATGCGGAAGGCATGCCGTAAATCCGCCGGGGCGGTCCCGATCCGCTTGCGCGCCTTCCCCTCCTCAGGTCCGGTCCGCGGAGGGACAGAGCTCCCGGACCGCGCAGCCGGGGCAGTCGGGACGCCGGGCCCGGCAGACGAACTTGCCGTGGCGGTTGACGGCGTGGGAGAAGGCTGTCCGGTACTCCGGCTCGATCAGGGCCTCGATCCTCCGCTCCGCGGCGAGGGGATCCCGGCCGTCCGTGAGCCCGAGGCGGTGGCAGACCCGGAGGAAGTGGGTGTCCGCGATGATGCCCGGGCGGCCGAAACAGGCGCTGGCCACCAGGTTGGCCGTCTTCCGGCCCACCCCGGGCAGTTCCAGAAGCCCCTCCAGGGTGTCCGGTACTTTGCCCGCGAAGCGTTCCCCGAGGATCCGGGACAGGCCGATCAGGTGGCGGGCCTTGGTTCGGTAGAACCCCAGGGAATGGATGCAGGCCTCCACCTCTTCGAGGTCCGCGTCCGCGAGCCGCCCTGCATCGGGCCACTTCCGGAACAGTTCGGGGGTGACCCGGTTGACCTGGTCGTCCGTGGTCTGGGCCGACAGGACCACCGCCACGAGGAGTTCGAAGCAGTCGCCGTACCGGAGCAGGGGCTCCGCCCGGGGCCAGAGGGCCGTCAGGGCTATCCGGATGTCGCGGGCACGGTCCGCTTCGGAGGGGGATGGTTCCATGGGCAGAGTATGCCGGGAGGCCGAAGGAACGGCAAGATGCCGTCCAAGGGGCGGGCGGACCTTGCGCGGAAAAAAGTTGTGTCCTATACTTACGCCAGATCGTCATGGAGGATGGAATGAAACGGATTCTTGTTGCCGCGATCCTTATAGCGACGACCCTTGCGGTGCCGTCCGCCTTCTCCCAGGAAACCAAGCCGGCCGACCCCCTGGCCTCCCCGATCAAGGACCCGTCCGACATGTATCCCTTCCGTCTGGACGTGGTCAAGGTGTTCCAGCACAGCCTGGGGTACCGGGTCGTGTACCGGGTGGGTCAGACGGGCTTCGCGGACGCCTATATCCCCATCGAGTGGTTCAAGGCCGGCGGCAAGGCCCAGCTGATACGTTCCAACGATCCTTCCCATCCCTACATGGTCGTGTACTACCGGGAGGGGAAGTTCAGCCACGTCCGTCTGTTCGTGAAGGATTTTCCGAAAGATCCCTCCTGGGGCATCCTGGAACCCGGACCGGACGTGGAGTCCAAGTTCAAGGTCGAGGAGATCGTCCCGAAGTACTGAGGCTCCGGCGGATGGCGATCCATCCCGAGCGATCCTCCTGAATCTCGGGCCGGCCGGCAGAAAGGCGCACCATGAGCATCAAACCCGTTCCTCCCGAACTGTCGGCCTTCATCGCCGACCATGAGGTCTTCCTCATCGTCGGACACAAGGAGCCCGACGGGGACTGCATCGGATCCCAGCTGGCCCTCTCCACCTTCCTCCGGCGGATCGGCAAGAGGACGGTCCTGCTGTCCTCGGGGCCCTTCACCCGTACGGAAATCCTGCCCTACGAGCACGCCTTCCTGGACCGGGTACCGGACGGCCTGCCCCTGGCTTCCGCGGCCGTGGTGGTCCTGGACTGCTCCTCCCTGTCCCGGGTGGGGCGTCTGGAGGAACAACTTCCGGCCCTGCCCGTCGCCTTCATCGACCATCACGCGGCGGGCGAGGCTTCGGGGGACGTCCAGTATATCGACCCCTCCGCGCCCTCCGTCACCCGGCTGATCCAGTCCCTGATCGAGTCGATGGGAGAGGTTCCGACCAAGGAGGAGGCGGAGCTCCTCTTCTTCGGGCTGTGCACGGACACCGGGTTCTTCCGCCACCTGGACGCCGCCGGTTCGGACTCCTTCCAATCCGCCGCCCGACTGGTCGATCGGGGGGCGTCCCCCAAGCGGACCTACTCCATGATCTACGGCGGCAAGTCCCTGTTCACCCGGAAACTGATGGGGGAGATCCTGGCCCGCACGGAACCCTACTTCGACGGCCGCCTCCTGGTCTCCTACGTGACCGAGGAGGACCACCGCCGGTACGGCATCGCCAGTCGGGATTCGGACACCCTGTACCAGCTCCTCATGACCGTCGCCGGAGTCGAGGCGGCCATCGTCATACGGCAGGAAAGCGAGAACAACTGCACCGTGGGATTCCGGTCCCGGGACACCGTGGACGTCGGCGCCGTGGCGTCCCAGTTCGGAGGCGGCGGGCACCGGCTGGCCGCGGGGCTTTCCATCGAAGGCCGGATCGAGGACGTCCGGGAGCGCATGCTGGAAGCCTTCGACCGGTGTTTTGTAACGAAAAGTAACGGATCGGAGTACTGAACAGCCCCTCCGAGGATTCCCTTCCCGGTAATTCCTGATCCCATCGGGATCGGCATCCGTCCCCAATCCGAATTCGCCTCCTGGCACGGAACTTGCCATTGTCTATCTCGCCCGAAGGGGCCGGGAGGGGCATATGGAGAACGAGTCGTTTCCGCGCATCGCCAGGCTCGCGGAATCCGGGGAGGGGCTCCGGGACGCCCTGGGAGAGATGGCGAGGGTCTTGTACAGGAATCCCCGGATCTACGGACTGAAGGACGAGGACGACGTGGGCGAATTGTTCGCGAGGTATCCGGGCAGGATCGAGGCCATCCTCCGGAAGTACCGGGAGGCCCGGGGGTACTTCCCGGCCTACCTGGTGGCGACGGTGCGGTTCCTCGCCCTGTCGCTGCGGCGGGACCGCGCCCGGGCCTTCGATCGGCGGATGGTCTTCGAGGAGGAGGCCGCCCTCTGCGCCGAACACCCTCCGGAGACGGACTACCTCGCCGGGGATCCCGAATCCCCCCTGCCGGAGTCCCGGGGACGGGGACCCTACCGCCGGAGTACCCTCCGCTCCCGATTCCTCTACCTGAGCGTGAAATGCGCCTGGACCGCGGACGAGGGGTTTCTTCGGCAGGCGGCCCGGTCCCTCGGAGTCGACGAAATCCGCCTGTCCCGAAGCCTTTCCCGGGCGCGGTCCCGGACTCTTTCCGTCCGGGACCGCTGGGAGGACCGCAAGGCCGCCCGGGACGCCTCCTGGGTGCGGCTCCGGGTGCTGGAACGTCGACTTTCCCGGGAGGAGGACCCGTTCGTCCGGACCATGCTGCGGGAACGGATCGAGCGGGAGCGGGAACGGTTCCGGAGGAGGCTGGAGGAGACCCGCCGGATGCGGCTCACGATCTCCAACAAGGCGGTCGCGGAGGTCCTGGGGATTCCGAAGGGTACCGTGGACGCGGGGGTGTACTTCGCCGCCCGGCGGATGCGGGACTTCCAGTCCGGGCCGGGGGCGGGGTAGAATCCCGCATGGAACTCCACATCGCCACGAACAACGCCCACAAGGTCCGGGAGCTCGAGGAACTCTTCCCGGGAACCCGGCTCCGGACACCCGCTCAATCCGGAATCTCCTTCGATTACGACGAGGTGGAGGCTACCTTCCTGGGAAACAGCCTCGGGAAGGCCCGGGCTCTGTATGACCTAATCCGGGCCCCGGTGCTCGCGGACGACTCGGGGCTCTGCGTGGACGCCCTGGGCGGGGCCCCGGGGGTCAAGTCGGCCCGGTACGGCTCCCCGGACGGGGGACGGACCGTGCTTTCCGCCCGGGAGAAGAACGAGCTCCTCCTGCGGGAGATGGAAGGCCGGCGGGACCGATCCTGCCGTTTCGTCTGCGCCATGACCTTGATGGTCTCGGAGCACCGGTTCTTCACGGTCCAGGAGACCTGCGAGGGGCTTCTCCTGGAAGCCCCCCGGGGCGGGGAGGGATTCGGGTACGATCCGGTCTTCCTCCTGCCCGGGGAAGGTCTCTCGATGGCCGAACTGTCCCTGGAGCGGAAGAACCGGCTGAGCCATCGGGGCCGGGCGGCGGCCCGGATCCGCTCGATCCTGGGCTCCCTGGCGGCCCTTCCCTGAGCGAAGGCCCGGGGGAAATGAAAAAGCCGCGGAATCTCCGCGGCTTTTTTCGCGATGCGGCGCGCCGGTCCCGGCGCCCGCCGTCACTCCTTGATTCCGTACTTCTTCCGGAATCGCTCCACGCGTCCCGCGGTGTCGATGAGCTTCTGTTTGCCGGTAAAGAAGGGGTGGCAGGCCGAGCAAATTTCGACCTGGATGTTCTTTACCGTCGAACGGGTCTCGATGACGTTGCCGCAGGCGCACGTGATGGTGGTGAGTTCGTACTTGGGATGAATGCCCTTCTTCACGGTACCCTCCGCGCCTATCTGGCTGCAGCCTGAAAGCCGGCCTCTGACGGTATTTGCTCCGGGGCGGCGTGCCGAATCCGGCCGCCTCCGGCCTCCCTCAGTCGTTCCCGTTGTACGGGGTGTTCATGGACTTCAGGAAGACCTCATTATTCTTACTTTTCATCATCCTGTCAATCAGCAGCTCCATGATCTCTATATCGTCCATGGGATTAATCACCTTGCGGAGCACCCAGATCTTCTGGAGCTCCTCGTCCGTGAGGAGGAGCTCCTCCTTGCGGGTGCCGGACTTCTTTATGTTGAAGGCCGGGAAGGTCCGCCGGTCCGAGAGTCGGCGGTCCAGGTTGATCTCCATGTTGCCGGTGCCCTTGAACTCCTCGAAGATCACCTCGTCCATCCGGCTGCCCGTGTCGATCAAGGCGGTGGCGATGATGGTCAGGCTGCCGCCTCCCTCGATGTTCCGGGCGGCGCCGAAGAAGCGCTTGGGCTTGTGCAGGGCGTTGGAGTCCACGCCGC
>CALMRC010000083.1 GCA_937873275.1 uncultured Spirochaetota bacterium | reverse complement strand
TGGGCCGCGGCGGGGGGAAAACTCAGGGAGACGGGATCACCGACCCGGAAGAAGCCCGCGACCACCGGGTCGTGGGACACCGCCATCACGGGACGGTCCAGTCCCGCGTCGATCTCGTACTCGACCACCGCTCCGAGGTACACGGCCTTGTCGATGCGCCCCCGCAGGAAGGGGGCCGCCGAAGCCGAATCGGGCTCGAGGCGCAGGGATTCCGGCCGCACGGCGATGACCGCCGGTCCTCCTTCCCGGACGTCCCCGTTTCGGGATCCCGCTCGGATCCGGACATCCCGGTACTTCGCGGTCAGCCCCTCCCCGGAGAACGAGGCGTCCGTGCAGGGGAAGAAATTCACCCGGCCGATGAAGTCCGCCACGAACCGGTTCGCGGGTCTCGAGTAGACCTCGAAGGGGGTTCCGATCTGCATGACCCGGCCGCCTTCCAGGACGACGATCCGGTCCGAGACCGTCATGGCCTCGATCTGGTCGTGGGTGACGTAGATGCTCGTGATGCCGAAGGTCTGCTGGATGCGGCGGATCTCCAGGCGCATCTGGTCCCGGAGCTTGGCGTCGAGGTTCGAAAGGGGTTCGTCGAACAGGAGCACGCTGGGCTTGTTGATGATCGCCCGGGCCAGGGCGACCCGCTGCTGCTGGCCACCGGAGAGCTGGTCCGGCCTCCGCTTGGCCATGGAGGTGAGTCCCATAACGGCCATGATCCGGGCGGTCTCCTCCCGCACCTCCGCCTTGGGCCGGCCCTTGAGCTCCAGGCCGAATCCGACGTTCTGCTCCACGGACATATGGGGGAAGATCGCGTAGCTCTGGAACACCATCGAGGTGTCCCGCTTGTTGGGGGGCTGGTCGTTTACCCGCTCCCCGGAGATGAAGACGTCCCCCCGGGTGGGGGCCTCGAACCCCGAGATGATCCGGAGGGTCGTCGTCTTGCCGCAGCCCGAAGGTCCCAGGAGGGTGACGAACTCCCCCTCCCGGACCTCCAGGTCCACCCGGTCCACGGCGGTCACCGAGCCTTCGGGCCGGGAGGGATCCTGGAAGACCTTGCTTACCTTTTCCAATCGCACGCTCATACGGATCCTCCCTAGAATTTCAGCATCGAGCCGCCGTAGCGGCCGTACCGGGCCTTGAGCAGGGCGCGTATCAGGAAGATGGCCCCGAAGATGATCAGGACCAGGATGACGCTGAACGCCGCCGCGGCACCGAGGCGGCCGGATTCCACCTGGGCCATGATCTGGACGGTCATGAGATTCCACCGCGAGGAGACCAGGAAGATCGCCGCGCTGATGGCCGTCATGGCCCGGACGAAGGCGAAGACGAGGCCGGAGAAGTAGGCGGGCACGATCATGGGCAGGGTCACCCGGGAGAAGGTCGTGCGGGCGTCCGCTCCCAGGTCCACCGCGGCCTCCTCGATGGCCGGGTCGATCTGCCGTAGGATGGCGACCCCGGACTCGATGCCCACGGGTACGTACCGGAACACGAAGTTCAGAAGCAGGATCAGGAGGGTGCCGGTCAGCACCAGGGGAGGCTTGTTGAAGGCCAGGATGTATCCGATGCCGATGACGGTCCCGGGCACCGCGAAGCTGAGCATGCTGGTGAACTCCATGAACTTCCGGCCCGGGAAGGACTTCCGGATGACCAGGAAGGCGATGACCATCCCCAGGAGTCCCGAGGCGGGGGTCGAGAGCCCCGCGATGGTCAGGGTGTCCCGGACGGCCTTGAATCCCACGCCGAAGACGTAGAGGAAGTGGCGGAGGGTGGGGGAGTTGTCGCTGCCCCAGACCTTGGCCAGGGCCCCCCACAGGATGGAGGCGTAGATGAGGAGGATAAAGGCGGTCACCGCCAGGCAGGCCGCGAAAATCAGGGACCGCACGGCGGGGCTGACGATCTTGACGGAGGAGATCGTGGGCTTCCCGGTGATGGTCACGTACCGCTTCCGGGAGACCCAGTACTTCTGGATGACCCAGGCCGTGACCGACGGTACCAGGAGCAGGACCGAGAGGGCCGCCCCGGTGGGCAGGTCGTACATCCCGGTGATCTGCAGGTAGGCCTGGACGGAGAGGATGGGGAAGCGGCTTCCCGCAAGGATCAGGGGGTTGCCGAAGTCCGCCAGGGTCTCGATGAAGAGCACCAGCATGGAGCTGGCGATACCCGGCATGGCCAGGGGCAGGGTCACCCGGCGGAAGACCCGGAACCGGGAGCCCCCCAGGTCCAGGGCCGCGTCCTCCAGGGTGGGGTTGATCGACTCGAGGACGCCCCGGAGGGTCAGGTAGGCCACGGGGAAGAAGGTCACCGCCTGGGCGATCATGAGGCCCGTGAACCCGTAGATGGGAAAGTTCCGGATCCGCAGGAGGTTCCAGGTGATGAATCCGTTGTTCCCGAAGAGCATGATGATGGCCAGGGCCCCGATGAAGGGGGGCGAAACGATGGGAATGATGGCCACCGCGTGGAGGAACCGCTTCAGGGGGACGTCCGCCCGGGTGACCGCGAAGGCGAAGAGGAACCCGATCCCCGTGCCGATCCCGGCGGTCAGGACCCCCATCAGGATGCTGTTGCGGAAACCCTGGAGCAGGTAGGGGTTCGCGGCGACGTGCCGGAAGATCTCCAAGGTCCACCGTCCGTCCGGGCGCAGGGCCATGACGACCACGCTGGCCAGAGGGTACAGGATGAAAACCACCAGGGCCGCCAGGACGGCGGCGACGACGAAGGCCAGCAGGGGATCCCGGGCAAGCCGCCGGATCTCCCCCAGGGAGACGCCGATCGCTCGGTCGGTCATGGGTACGCTCCTTGGGAGCCGTCCCGGGAGGATCCCGGGACGGCTCGGGGAATGTTACTTGACGGGAAGGACCTCGGCGACCCAGCGCTCGACCAGCCGCTTCTTCTCGGCCGCCGCCCAGAGGGGATCGACGGCGATGGTCTTCAGGCTCTTGAAGGCGGGCATGCCGGCCCCGAGCTTGACCCCGGGGATGATGGGGTAGAAGTAGGTCTTGGATTCCGTGAGGACCGCCTGACCCTTGGGGCCGGTCAGCCATTCAACCAGGGCCTCGGCGGCCTTGAGGTTCTTGGCGCCCTTGACGATCGACACCCCGGGGGCCTCGAACCAGACGCCCTCGGACGGGAAGACCACTTCCAGGGGGAAGCCCTGGTCGATGAACTCGAAGAACGCCGGGGTGAACTGGAGGGCGATGGCGCACTGGCCGACGGAGACGCCCTTGGAGGGTCCGGTTCCCGAGGATGTGTAGGTCTGGACGTTCGGCCCGAGTCTTTTCATGTAGTCGTACGCCTTGTCCTCACCCATGAGCTTCACGAGGGACGCCACGATGTTGTACGCGGTTCCCGAGGACTGGGGGGAGGGCATCTGGATCTGGCCCTTGTACGCCGGGTTCAGAAGGTCGTTCCAGGACTTGGGCACCGGGGCTCCCATGCGGGCCAGGATGTCCTTGTTGACCGCGATGGCCATGGGGTTCATGTAGAAGCTGCGCCAGTAGCCCTCGGGATCCTTGAATTCCGGGGCCAGGGAGGAGAAGTTTCCCCCCTTGTGCGGCTGGGTGAGGCCGTCGGTCTTGGCGGCGATGTGGTTCTCGCTGGGGGCGCCCATCCAGACGTCCGCCTGGGGGTTCGCGGCTTCCGCCTTGAGCCGGGCCAGGGCCGGTCCGGAGGAGAGGTGGACGAACTGGGCGGTGATGCCCGTGTCCGCGGTGAAGGCGTCCAGAAGCTTCTTCGCGTTGGCCTCGTCCACGCTGGAGTAGACGATTACGGTCTTGGCGCCTTCGGCTTCGCCCTCCTTGCCGCCCATGGCGAACGCGGCGGGCACGGCCAGGGCGACGACGAGGACGAGGGCGACGATACGGTTTCTCAGCGACATAGGGCCTCCTCGAGAAAGGGTGATATTCATACCCTGCAATCGGCGTGCCAAGGCGGCCTCACCGGATTGCGGGGAATTTCCGGCCGGCGGAGTACGAATCCCGACGTCTCGCCGGGGCCTGGGGACGAAAGTGTGCAAGATGTGTGCAGCGAAGAATCAGGCGTTTCCCGATCTAGCCCCGTCCGCGATGCCCAGACGCCCCATCCGGTAGTACAAGGCCCGCCGGGAGATGCCCAGGATCCGGGCCGCCGCGCTCTTGTTGCCCCCGGACTGCCGGAGGGCATCGAGGGTCTCCCTACGCTCCCGGGCGTCGGGATCCGGGCGCCCGAACCGGTCGGGGGCCTCCTCCTCAAGGAGTCTCGACTCCAGGATCCTCGGCCGGTAGAGGACCACCAGGCGCTCGACCAGGTTTTCCAGCTCCCGGACGTTTCCGGGCCAGGCGTACCGCCCGAGGGTATCCAGGAAATCCGCCGACACCGAGGGACGGTCGAGCCCCTCCGCGGCGGCCACCCTTCCGGCGAAGTGTTCGACCAACTCCGGGATGTCTTCCCGACGGTCGCGCAGGGGGGGGACCGAGAGGGGCACCACGTCCAGGCGGTAGTACAGGTCGCTCCGGAACGCTCCCTCCGCGACCAGTGTCTCGAGATTCCGGTTGGTCGCCGCCAGGAGGCGGAAGTCGGCCCGGACGAGGTCCGTTCCGCCGACCCGGGAGTAGGCCCGCTCCTGGAGGACCCGGAGCAGCTTGACCTGGGTTTCCGATCCGATCTCGGACACCTCGTCCAGGAAGAGGGTGCCTCCCCGGGCGGCTTCCAGGTATCCGTCCTTGCGCCGCAGGGCCCCCGTGAAGGCACCCGCCTCGTGGCCGAACAGCTCGGACTCCAGGAGGTTGGGATTCAAGGCCGCGCAGTGGACGGGCACGAAGGGGCCGCTCCTGCGGGGACTCCGGGAATGGATGGCCCGGGCGGCCAGCTCCTTGCCCGTCCCGTTTTCCCCCCGTATCAGGACCGTCGCCTCGGAGCCGGCTACCGCCTCGATCCGGGCCAGGAGTTTCCGCATGGCGGGACCGGATCCGAGAATGCTCCGGGCGGAGGACCGCTCGGTCTGGGCCTCCCCGGATTTCCGCAGGACGGCCCGGCGGATGATCCGGAGGAGCTCCCCGTAGTCCACCGGCTTGGTCAGGTAGTGGACCGCACCGTCCCGGATCGCGTCCACCGCGTCGGGCACGGAGGCGTAGGCGGTCATGAACACGAAGGGCGCGAGGACGCCCCGGGCCCGGAGCTCCCGGAAGAGTTCCGTGCCGCTCATCCCCTCCATGCGCACGTCCGAGAGAACTAGGTCGGGGGGACTCTCGAGGGCCCGGTCCAGGGCTTCCCGACCGTCCGCCGCCGTGAGGACCTCGAAGCCTTCCCTCCGGATGACCGCCCCCATCACGGTCCGGATGTTCTCCTTGTCGTCCACCAGCAGCACCGTCGCCATGCTCACTCCTCCCTCGCGGGAAGCCGCAGGACCGCCAGAGCCCCGCGGTCCCCGTCCGCCGGTTCCAGGGTCAAGGTCCCGCCGTGCTCCTCGACGGCCTGGCGGGCCAGGACCAGGCCGAGACCCGTGCCGCCCGGCTTGGTGGTGAAGTAGGGTTCGAAGAGGCGCGTCCGGTCCGAAGTGGCGACGCCGCTTCCCCGATCCCGAACCCGGAGGACGACGACATCCCCCTCCCGCTCCGTGGTCGCCTCCACCGGCTGTCCCGGTCCGGAGGCTTCGACGGCGTTCAGGAGCAGGTTCAACACCGCCCGTTTCACCGCCGACCGGGAGACTACGCAGGGGCAAGAGGCCAGGCGCAGGTCGAACCGGACATCCGCCTCCCGGGCCCGGGGGGCCGCCAGGGCCGAAGCCTCCCGGGCGAGGTCCGCCAGGTCCGAGGGCTCCGGTCGTCCGCCGCCCTTCCGGGCGAACTCCAGGACCCCCGAGAGGTATTCGTTGAGGTTGCGGACCTCCTCCCGGATCACCCGGGTGAACTCGTTGTCCTGGGGGACGGCCCCCGCCAGGGCCTCCACGGCTCCGGAGATCGCCTCCAGGGGGTTCCGGATCTCGTGGGCCAGGTCCGCGGCCATCCGGCCGATGGTGGCCAGGCGTTCCTCGGCGACGAGCTCCGCCTGGTATTCCGCGGCCCGCATCCGGAGTTCGTCCACCGCCCGGGCGATGCGGGCGATCTCCGGGGCGGCCCGCCGGGGCAGGTCGATCGGCTCGTACCCCGCCTCCGGTCTAGCCTGTCCCAGCCGGGCCACCAGGGCGCGCACGGGCTCGAAGAGCTGGCGGTACAGGAGTACCATGAAGGCCAGGAAGAGGGCGAGCTCCGCGGCCAGGAATCGGGCCAGGATGCCCAGGCTCCTCCGGATCTTCGCGTCCAGGGGCCCCCGGTCCATCCCGAGTTCCGCGTACCCGTCCCCCTGGCCGGGAATCCGGATCGGCGCCCGGGCCACGAGACCCGAGTCGGTCCACCGGAGGAACCCCTCCGCGTCCGGAGGTCCCGAGATGGACCATCCGACCAGGCGGTCCTCCGAAGCCGCGAGGACCCGGGACCGTTGGTCCAGGATCCGGGCGTAGGACACGTCCCGCTCCCCCAGGAAAGACCGTATCTGGCTGTCCAGGGATCCCAGGCGGCCCGAGGCTATGGGCTCCCGGGCCAATTCGGCCATGTTCCGGACCAGGACAGCCGCTCGTTCCTGGGCCTCTTCCATGAGAAGACCGCGCTCCCGGGCGATGGAGACGCCCCATTGGGACGACAACAGGGCCAGGAGGGCCAGGGCGAACAGGACGAGCTTATGGCCCAGAGGCACGGAGCGCCTCCTCCAGGTCCGAAAGGACGGATTCCAGGTCCGGGGGCGGGGACCGGAGCTCCATCGCGCCCGCCGAGAGCCCCAGGAGCCTTTCCGCCAAGGCCGCCCGGTCCCCGGCCAGGTCACGTCGGGCAACCAGGACGGCCAGAGGATACGGCGGGGTCGCCGCCACGATCCGTACCCGGTCGGCCAGGGCGCTCGACTTGCGGCCCTCGAGGAACCCCTCGGGAAGGAAGCCCGCGTCCGCCAAGTCCAGGGCGATGCTCCGGAGCACCCCCTCGTACCCCGCCTCGGGCCGGGGATCCGACGCGCCGGAGGCCGGCCCGCGGTAGCGACGGGCCCAGGCCAGGGGGAGGTCCCAGGGGAGGGATCCCGGGCCGGAGGCGAGCACGAGCCGGGCCCGGGAGAGATCCTCGGGCCGGTGGATGACCGAGTCCGCCCCGGCCGCCAGGAGGAACCGCTCGTAGGGGGACCCGAATTCGACGGCGATCCCCAGGATCCGCAGGCGGTCCCGGTTCCGGAGGTAGACGGCGGCGTCCAGGACCGCGGCCTCCGCTTCCCGAACGTCCAGGGACCGAAGGATCGCCTCGCCCGTGGCCGCGAGCAGGGGTTCCACTCCCACGCCGGTCCGGGCCCGGAACGACTCCGCCGCTATGTTCCAGTCCTGGGCCGTCCGCAGGCCGTCCGCCCCCGCGGACAGGGCCAGCCGGAGGGGGGGATCCGCGGCCGCGGTGAGGGCGGCCAGGGAGAGGAGGATGCAGGCCGGAACGCGCATGGGGTGATTCTGGACCGGATCCGCCGGGATGTCAAACCGCCCGGATCCTTCCATAGACTAGGTCCCCGCCCCCCGGACCGGGCTCAGGCTCAGGTTCCGCCCGAGGTTCCTCCCGCCGCCCGCCGTGCCCGGTCCTCCAGGCGGCGCAGGGTGGCGTCCCCGAAAAGGGCCAGGAGGGCGGAGGGGATCGCCCCCCGGAGGATGAGGGCCGTGTCGAAGCTCCGGATGCCGCTGATGATGGGAAGCCCCAGGCCCCCGGCTCCCATGGCGGCCCCGAGGGTGGCCGCGGCGGTGTTGATGACCACGCTGGTCCGCACCCCCGCCAGGATGACCGGGAGGGCCAGGGGAAGCTGGACCCGGGCCAGGACCTGCCGGGGCTTCATTCCCATCCCCCGGGCCGCATCCACCGCGGCTTCCGGCACTCCCTCCAGCCCCGCGATCGTGTTGTGTAGGACCGGGAGCATCCCGTAGAGGCTCAGGGCCAGGAAGGTCGGTGCGAAGCCGAACCCCGCCAGGGGAACCGCCAGCGCCAGGACGGCGGCGGAAGGGAAGGTTTCCGCGGCGGATCCCGCGGCGACCAGCAGGGCCCGGAGCCCGGAGCCGGAGAACCGGACCGCCGCGATGCCCAGGGCCAGGGCCAGGGGGACCGCGACGGCGCTGGAGGCCGCCACGAGGCCCAGGTGCTGGAGCGCAAGCTCCCACAGGGGAATCCGGGACACCAGGAGCCCCCGGGGCCGGATTCCCAGGACGGTCTCGAGCAGGTCGAAGCGGAGGACCGAGAGGACGAGGATCCCCAGAAGGAGGGCCGGGACGAGCCATCCCGGTCCCCCTTCCCGCCGGAGGGCGCGCCCGCCCGCCCGCTCCACCGCGGATTCCCGGTTCACGGGCAGGCCTTCCAGGTTCCCAGGACGTCCTCCATGCGGAGGGCCCCTATCCGGCGCCCGTCCGTTCCGTGGACGGCCAGGCATTCGACCTTCCGGGCGGCCATGAGGCCCAGGGCTTCCTTTAGGCTCGCGTCCGCCCGGACCGCGGGAGCTCCGTCCCCGGGGCCCTCCCCGCCGGATTCCTCGGGACCGACGGGGCGCAGGACTTCCCGTACCGAACGCCGGGAGAGGATCTCCACCCCGTACTCCAGGCCCAGGAACTCGCCCACGAAGGATTCCGCGTCGGAAGCGACGAATTCCTCGGGACCCGCGTGCCGCAGGATCCGTCCCGAACGCATGACGGCGATGCGGTCCGCCAGGCGGATGGCCTCCTCGACGTCGTGGGTCACGAAGAGCACGGTCTTGTGGAGGCGGCGCTGGATGGCAAGGAACTCCCGCTGGAGCCGGACCCGGGTGAGGGGGTCCACGGACCCGAAGGGCTCGTCCATGAGCAGGATGGGAGGATCCGCCGCCAGGGCCCGGGCCACCCCGACCCGTTGGGCTTCCCCGCCGGAAAGCTCCCGGGGCCAGCGGGCGGACCAGGACGGGGCGAGGCCCACCAGCTCGAGCATCTCCCCGACCCGGCGGGAAAGGGCGGTCTTGTCCATCCCCAGGAGGCGGGGAACGACGGCCACGTTGTCCCCCACGGTCATGTGGGGGAAGAGCCCCACGGACTGGATGACGTAACCGATCCGCCTCCGGAGTCCCTCGGGGGGATGCGCCCGGACCGGCCGCCCGTCCACGAATACCTCTCCGGAGTCGGGCTCCACCATCCGGTTCACGGTCCGAAGGAGGGTGGATTTTCCGCAGCCCGAGGGGCCAATTAGGACGCAGAGTTCCCCCGGGTCGATCCCGAGGTCCACCCCGTCCACGGCCCGGACGGGGCCGTAGGATTTGACGACGTTCCGGAAGCGGATCATGAATCCTCCGTTCGAATACCCCGGGGAACCGCCCCGCGGAAGGCCAGGGCCAGGACCCGGTCCGCGGCCAGGGCCAGGGCGGCGGTGGAAAGGGCGCCCAGGAGGATGAGGTCCGGGGCGGCCTGGGCCAGTCCCAGGAAGACCAGGGTCCCCAGGCCCCCCCCGCCGACCAGGGCGGCCAGTATGGCGTTGCCCATGTTCGCCGTGAAGGCCGTGCGGATCCCCGCCAGGATGACCGGCAGGGCCAAGGGGGCCTGGACCCGCAGGAAGACCTGGCGCCGGCTCATCCCCATGCCCCGGGCGGCGTCCAGGATTCCCGGATCCACGGCTCCCAAGGCCGCGAAGGTGTTCCCCGCGATGGGCAGGAGGGCGTACAGGGAGAGGACCGTGAAGGCCGGCGCCCAGCCGACCCCCCGGACACCCAGCCGCCCGAGGACGGGGACCGCCGCGCCCAGGGCGGCCATCGGCACGATCAGGAGTCCCAGGAGGGACAGGGTGGGGACCACCTGGGCCGCGCTGACGGCCACCGAGATGGCCCCCCTCCACCGGGGACGGCGGTACATGGCCAGCCCCAGGGGAATCCCGATCCCCGCCCCCAAGGCCGCGGATCCCCCGGCCAAGGTCAGGTGCCGCGCCAGTTCCGCGGCGAAGGTGCTTCCGCGGGCGGCGAGTTCTCGGACCAGGGAGAGGTCGTCCAGGAGCCCCGCCAGGCCGGCGGCGGCCGCGGAGGCGGGCACGGCCAGGAGGGACGCGATCCGGGCGGGAGAACGCGACGGGAGGCGGCGGGTGAAGGAGAAGAGGGCGACGCCCAGGCCCGCGGCGGCCAGCCAGAGCCCCGACCCCGCGGAAACCCGGGCGACCGGGGACCCCCCGGCAAGCCGTCCCGCCGCGGCTCCCGCCAGGGGAAGGAGGGCGGCCAGACCCGCGCCGGAGAGGAGGGCTCCCGGAGCGTCGAGCCCCGGACGCCGTCCGCGCAGGACCGCCAGGACTCCGGCGGCGGACAGGGCTCCCAGCACGATCCCCGCGCCGGGTCCCAGGGATTCCAGGAGTCCCCGGGGAACCCCCTCCAGGATGCGGTTGGGCCGGAGGCTGAGGAAGGGCAAGAGGGCGGCGGACAAGAACCCTCCCGCCGCCCCCGCAAGGGTTATCCAGTCGACGGACATTTCGGGAACAAGGACCCCGGGACCGTCAGTCCTTGAGGAGCCCGCGCTCCTTTAGGTAGGACCGGGCGACCTCCTTCGGATCCTCCCCGTCGAAGGCCACCCGGGCGTTCAGGCGCTGGAGGGTGACCAGGTCCAGGGATTCGAAGAACGGAGTGAACAGGTCCTTGAGGACCGGGTATTTCTCGAGCACGGCTCCCCGCACGATAGGGGCCGGGAGGTATACGGGCGGTATGTTCTCGGGATCCTCCAGGACCAGGACGTTCATCTTGTCCAGCGCCCCGTCGGTACCGTACACCAGGGAGACGTTCACCCCGTCCGTCCCGTCCACCAGGGCCTTGAGCATCTGGGCCGTGTTGCCGCTTTCCAGGAGGATCAGCTGGTCCTTCCGAAGCTTGAATCCGTAGGCCTTCTCGAAGCCGGGCAGTCCCAGGGGATTCTCCGCGAACCCCACCGCGCAGATCAGCTTGACCGGCTTGCCCGCGTTCACGTAGGCGGCCAGATCCTTCATCGACCGCAGGCCGTTCGCCTGGGCGAAGCCGCGGAGAACCGCCAGGGACTCCGTGTTGTTCGCCTTGGCGGGGGTCAGCCAGACCAGGTCGTGCCGCTTCTTGTCCACGTCCCGGATGGTCTCGTAGCCCTTGACCGGGTCGTTGAAGAGGGTGGTGTCCAGATCCTCGTGGTAGTACTGCCCCGAGCCCGTGTAGTCCACCACCAGTTCCACCTCCCCGGCGACCAGGGCCTTCCGCAGGATGTCCGGAGTCCCGAACCCGACCTTGTCGGTCACCGGGATGCCCTTGGACTCCAGGAGCAGGATCATTCCCTTGCCCAGGATGGCGCCCTCGGAGTCCACCATGGTCGCGACGGTCACCGGTGTCGCGGGAGGCTTGGGACTGCAGGCGGAAAAAACGGCGAGGGCGGCCGGGAGGACGGTCAGGAGCATCAGGAACTTTTTTGGGTTCATGGAGATCACCTCCGTCGTGTACCTTGATTTGAAGAATACTGTTTTTCCGGCATACTGTCACGGTTCGGCACGTCCTTCTCATCCGGGCTCGGGGATTTGGAAATCTTTTCCTTGACAGAATCGAAAACCTGTTCTAATTCTTAACCTTCTCTAAAGGCAATCTTAAGGAACGAGGAGGAGCCATGAAAAGGACCATAACGGGAGCGCTTCTACTCCTGGCGTCGGTCGCCCTGATCGGAGCCCAGGTGAAGCCCCTCTCCGACGAGGCGCTCATCCGGGCCGCCAAGGCGGAGGGCAAGGTCGTCGTGTACTCGATCACCTCCCGGATCGCCAACGCGGCCAAGGAATTCGAGAAGCTCTACGGCATCAAGGTGGAGGCCTCGAATCTCAAGGACGGGGAGCTCATCGAAAAGGTCAGCAAGGAGGTCAAGGGCGGCATCCAGGGCGCCGACTTCGTCATCTGCCAGGATTCCGGGCGTGTCTACGGACAGCTCATCGCCACGGGCTACCTGGTCAACTACGTGCCGCCGTCGATGAAGGGCGTCATCCCCGCGGCCTACCAGAATCCCCTGGTCTTCCAGCACATCAACAAGGTCTTCATCTTCAACGACGAGAAGACCCCGGGCCCGGTGATCAAGAACGTGTGGGAACTGACGGAGCCCAAGTGGAAGGGCAAGGTCCAGTTCAAGGACCCCCGGCAGGAGGGCGTCAACTTCAACTTTCTGACGATGATCACCTCTCCGGCCTGGGCGGCCAAGCTGGACAAGGCCTACTCGGACCTCTACGGGCGGAAGCTCAAGCTGACCACCCCCAACGCCGGCTACGAGTGGATCAAGATGTTCTTCGGGAACGGCCTTGTCCTGGGCAACAGCGACACCACGATCTCCGAGAACGTCGGCATCAAGGGGCAGCCGGAGACCACCCTGGGGCTCTTCGTCTTCTCCAAGAAGCGGTTCGACGCCACCAAGAACCTGACCCTCAAGGCGATGACGGAGGTCCAGCCCTTCACCGGGTTCCTGTATCCCGCCTTCCTCCAGCTCACGAAGAACGCCAAGAACGTCAACGCGGCCAAGCTCTTCATCGAGTTCCTCCTGACCAAGGAGGGATTCGCTCCCTGGGCCAAGGACGTGGGTTCCTATTCCTCCAACCCGACCATTCCCGTGAACGAGGACGACTTCCCGATGTCCTTCTGGGAACCCCGGCTGGTGCCGGAGGACCCGAAGTTCATCTTCGAGAACCGTGCGGAGGTCGAGGAGTTCGTCAACAACCTCCAGTGACAAGCACCGCGCGGGGCGCCCCTTCCGGCCCCCGCGCGCGCCTCCGATCCTCCGGCTCCGGGCGGCCCCGCCGCCCGGGAGACCGGGGGGCGGGATTCCACTCCGGGAGCCTTCCGATGACCCTCGTCAACCGCGCTCGGTCCTTCCTTCGAAAGCCGCACCAGGTCATCCTGGTGGTCCTCGCGGCGGTCCTGGCCTTCCTCACGCTCTTTCCCCTCATCTCCCTGACCCGGGATACCTTCGTGGTGCATTCCTCGGAGATCATGGCCGTGAAGGGTGCCCAGGAAGGGGACCTTACGACGTTCCACTGGCGGAAGGTTTTCCTGAGCGGCCTGACCAGCAAGAATTTGCTGTACAAACCCCTCTGGAACACCGTGTTCGTTTCCCTGGGAAGCTGCGCCCTCTCCATACTCCTCGGGGGCGGAGTCGCGTGGCTGGTGGCCCGCAGCGACCTCCGATGGAAATCCTTCCTCTCGATCACCTTCATCTTTCCCTACATCATGCCGTCCTGGACCCTCGCAATGGCCTGGCTGAACTTCTTCCGGAACCGCCTGATCGGAGGGGCCCCGGGCCTCTTCACGGCCCTGACGGGGATCGAGACGGCGAACTGGTTCGCCTACGGCGCCTTCCCGATCACCGTGGTGCAGGGGCTCCACTACGCGCCCTTCGCCTACATCCTGATCGGCGGGATCCTGCGCAACATGGACGCCAACCTGGAGGAGGCGGCGACCATCCTCAAGGCCTCGCGGCTCAAGATCCTGACCCGGATCACCCTGCCGATCATCCTTCCCGCGGTCCTGTCCACCTTCCTCCTGGTCTTCTCGTCCTGCATGAGCGCCTTCGCGGTGCCGGCCTTCCTGGGGACCCCGGTGCGGTTCCAGGTCCTTACCACCCAGCTCTACCGGACCCTGAACGGCCTCAATCCCGGCTACGGGTACATCCTGGCCTTGGTGATGATCGTGATCGGGACCTCGATCCTTGCGGTGAACCAGCGGTTCCTGGGCAAGCGGAAGTCCTACACCACGGTCACGGGAAAGAGCTCCAACATCTCGCTCGTGAAACTCCGGGGGCTGCGGACCCCGGTGTCCCTGCTCATGCTTCTCCTGGTGGGCGCCATCGCCATCCTGCCCCTGATCACCTTCGCCGTGGAATCCTTCATCCTGGCCCCCGGGGACTACTCCCTCGGGAACCTGACCACCCAGTTCTGGGCGGGGGAAGGGCGGGAGGACATCGGGGGAGGCGAGCCGGGAATACTCCGGAACAAGTACATCTACCTGGGCCTCTGGAACAGCGTCCGCCTGTCCCTGGCGGTGGCCCTGGTCGCGGGGGTCGTGGGAGCCCTGGCGGGATACGCGATCGTGAAGGGTCGGGGAACGAAGCTTTCCTCCTTCGTGAACAGCCTGGCCTTCTTCCCCTACCTCATGCCCGCCATGGCCTTCGGCGCCATCTACCTCTCCATGTTCGCCAAACGCAACCTCTTCATCCCGCCCCTCTACGGGACCTTCGCCCTCCTGGTCCTGGTGGGAGCCGTGAAGTACCTTCCCTTCGCGTCCCGGGCGGGGGCCAACGCG
>CALMRC010000082.1 GCA_937873275.1 uncultured Spirochaetota bacterium | reverse complement strand
GAATCGGGGACTCCCCGGCCGTCTCAGATCCCGGAGGCGAAGGCCCGGACGGACTGGGAGACCAGGGCCAGGACAACCGCGGAGGCCATGCAGGCGATCCATCCCGCCAGGGCCGGCAGGGAGACCCTCTCGCTCCGCCGGATCCACCGGGCCGCGGAGAAGGAAAGGCCGGCCAGCCCGGACAGGAAGGCCGCCGCGGAGAGGACGGATACCGCGCGCAGGAGGAGGATCTGGGTGGCCGCCAGGAATTCCTGGGAATTGCCCACGAGGTAGTAGAAGAAAGCCAACAGATCGAGGCCCAGGAAGTATAGGGCCGCCCGTTTGAGGGCGGGTTTCCAGGCCGAGAGGGTCTTGCGGGAATCCGACACGGTTCCTCCCGTCGACAGGGTACACGGAGGAGCCGGGAGGCGCAAGTGCGTCGGCATCCGGAACGGGAATCCGGCGGCGGGCCCCATGGAAATGCTCCCGGATATCGGGTAGACTCGAACCTGGGTCAACCGGACCCCCCGAGGAACCTGGGATGAAAAAGTTCATAACCTGGATGATTCTGTTGATAGCTCTCGCCGGGGCCGTGTTCGCGGTCGGATGGATCCAGTTCCGGGTACCCGCCGGCCAGTACGGGGTCTACGTGACCAAGACCCGGGGCTGGCATCCCGACATCCTCGTACCGGGCCGGTTCGCCTGGACCTGGGAGGCCCTGATCCCCACGAACCTCCGGCTCTTCCGGTTCTCCCTGGAGCCCCGGACCGAGAGGGTCACCCTGTCCGGCACCCTGCCCTCCTCGGAAACCTATTCTGCCTTCGCGGTGGGGACCCCGGACTTCTCCTACGAGATCTCCTACGACCTCACCGCCTCGGTCCGTCCCGATTCCCTTCCCGGGATCGCGGAAGCCCGGCGGGTGGAAACCCAGGACGCCTTGGACGCCTGGACGGCCGAGCGGATCCGCACCGCCGGGGAAGCCCTCCGGGGGCTCCTTCTGGCCCGGTCCTCGGATCCCGAATGGATCTCCGCGGTCCTCCGGGGGGATCCCGGACCTGCGGCGGACCTGTCCTCCCGGGTCGGCTCGGCGGTGCCGGAGCTCGAGATCCGGTCCGTCGAGGTCCGCTCGGTCAAGGTTCCGGACCTGGACCTGTACCGGGCGGTGAAGGCCAAGTACCTGGGCTTCCTGGAAACCGAGGACAGCGCCCTGACCCGGACCCTGGAGCGGGAAGCCCAGGCCCGGGCCGAGACGGAGCTCCGACTGGAATCCCTGGAGCGGTACGGGCAGCTCATCACCAAGTACCCCAAGCTCATCGAGTTCCTGGCCGTGGAGAACCGGACCGACGCTGCGCTCCTGGAAGTCCTGGGCAAGCGGTCCGAGTAGCCGGATGGAGTACTTCTTCAACTTCGACAAGCTGGGGTACCTGAAGGGAGGCCGGCCGGAGGGCTGCATCCTCTGCCTGGTCCGGGACGGATCGGACCAGGTGGACCGGCTGGTGGTCCGGGAAACCGAGCGTTTCCTGGTTTCCCTCAACCTCTACCCGTACAATCCGGGACACCTCCTGGTCTTCCCCCGCCGGCACGTGACGGACGTGCGAGCCCTGGACGCCGTCGAGAAGGCCGAGTTGACCGCCTTGACGGATCTCTGCCTGGACGCCCTGGAACGGGCCTTCAATCCCGGGGGGTTCAACATCGGGTACAACATGGGTCTCGTGGCCGGGGCCTCCATCGACCACCTGCACCTGCACATCATCCCCCGGTTCCCCCGGGAGATCGGAATCGTGGAATTGATCGCGGGTAAACGTGTCCTGGTCCAGGATCCCCGGGAGACCCAGGAGCGCCTCCGGAAGGTCTTCTCGGAAATCGCCCCCTAATCGGGCAACGGTAGGACGACCAGGAGGTCCCCCTCCCCCGGTACCACCCGAACCCGGCCGCCGACCGCCTCGTTGCTCACCCCGAAGTCTCCGGGACCCCATGCCAGTCCGTCCAGGGGCCACCGCAGTCCGAAGCTCCGCATGCCCCGCGCGCCGGAGGCCAGGGGAAACACCGACACGGTCGCCCCCGCCGGGAGGTCCGCCTCCACGGGGCCGTCCGCCAGGATGACCCTCTCCCGGGCGGTCCACCATTCCCGCGGGCGGACGGAGCGCTCGAAGAGGGCCCGGAGCGCCAGAAGGTGATCCAGCCGACCTCCCCCGCCTCCGGCCAGGAAGACCTCGTATCGGCCGGTTTCCGCCAGGAGCCGCAGCCCCATCTCCGTGTCCGTCTCGTCCTTGGCCCGGTCCGCCCGGACGATCCGCGCGCCGGGATAGGCGGCCAGAAGTTCGGGGCGGGTCAGGGAGTCCATGTCCCCCACGATCAAGTCGGGCGGGATGCCCCATTCGTGGGCGGCCTCCAATCCGGAATCCGCGGCGCACACCGCCCGGAAGGACGGGAAGAGGGGCGCCAGGGCGGCCCGGGGCGGGACCTCCCCGCCGACGACCAGCAAGGCTCTATCCATGGAGCGAGTGTGTCCGCCCGGACGGGGACTGTCAACCGAGGCTCCCTTGCCCCGGGGGCGGGAATTCGGTACAACAGTGGTCAGTGGACTGTGGTCGGTGGTCAGTTTTGATCCGGAAACCCGGGTCGGCGGATGTGAAGCGTTCGCACCGATCCGACCTTCGATTAACCCGCCGTTTACTGTCCACCGCCCACTGTCCACCTACTTTCAAGGAGCCCCGATGCGTCCGTTCCCGATACCCCATGAACTCCGCGAATACGCCCGTGTCTTCCGCGACGCGGGGCGTCAGGCGTGGCTCGTGGGGGGTGCCCTCCGGGACATGATCCTGGGCAAGAAGGTGAACGATTGGGACGTGGCCACCGACGCCCCGGCCCGGGAGGTGGCCCGGATGTTCCCCCGGGTCATCCCCACGGGCATCCAGCACGGCACCGTCACCGTCCTGTGGAAGGGCCTCACCGTCGAGACCACCACCTTCCGGGTGGACGGAGACTACAGGGACGGCCGCAGGCCGGACTCGGTCACCTTCACCTCGGACATCCGGGAGGACCTCCGGCGCCGGGACTTCACGATGAACTCCCTGGCCTACAACCTGGAAACCGGGGAGCTCCTGGATCCCCACGGCGGCCGGGAAGACCTGGCGGCGGGGCTCGTCCGGGCCATCGGGGACCCGGTGGAGCGCTTCACCGAGGACGGCCTGCGGCCCCTCCGGGCCGTACGCTTCGCCAGCCAGCTCGGATACCGCATCGACGAGGCCACCCGGGCCGCCATTCCCCGGACCCTGGACAATTTCCGCCGGGTTTCCGTGGAGCGGGTCCGGGACGAGCTCGTCAAGATCCTGCTGTCCCCCCGCCCCTCCTACGGCCTGGGACTGCTCGAGGAGACGGGGATGCTCCCGGACATCCTACCGGAGCTGTCGGCCTGCCGGGGGGTGGAGCAGAAGGGTTTCCACCGGTTCGACGTCCTGGACCATTCCTTCCTGTCCTGCGACGGGGCCCCGGCCCGCCTGGAGCTCCGGCTGGCCGCCCTGCTCCACGACATCGGAAAGCCCGCGGCCCGGGCGGAGGGGCCCGACGGCCTGCCCACCTTCCACCGCCACGAGGAATTCTCCGCGCGGTCGACGGAGGAAGCCCTCCGGCGACTCAAGTTCCCGAACGCCGTCATCGCCTCGGTGACCCACCTGGTCCGGCACCACATGTTCGCCTACGACGATTCCTGGACCGACGCCGCGGTCCGCCGCTTCCTGGCCCGGACGGGCCCGGAGAACCTGGAGGACCTCCTGGCCCTCCGGCTCGCGGACGCCTACGGGACCACCGGGGAGCGTCCGGATTCCCGTAGCCTGGAACCCCTCCGGAAGCGGGTGGCGGACCTCCTGGCGAGGTCCCGGGCCCTGGCGATCCGGGACCTGACCGTCGGCGGGAACGAGCTGGCGGCGCTGGGGGTGCCCCGGGGACCGATCATGGGCCGGATCCTGGCGGAACTCCTGGAGACCGTCCTGGACGACCCGGAGCTGAACACCCCAGAGCGGCTCCTGGACATCGCAGCCAGGATAAAGGGCAAGTACGGGGCCTAGCGCTTCTCCCGATGCAATCCCTGGTAGACGTCGGTGCGGCGGACCTTGACGTCCGCTTCCCAGCCGCCGCCCCAACGCTCGGACAGCTCCACCTCCAGCACGACCAGTCCAGCCGCCAACCGGATCTGCGCCGGCGCGCCGTCCCGGGCCGGGAAGGCGATCGTTCCGGCCGCCTCCTCCGTCCCGGCTTTCAGCCTCAGGGCCAGGTCGATCCCGGCCGCCGACCCCGAGGGCGCGCCGGACAGGGCCACGGCCACGGCGCGGCCGGTACGGTCCGTGAAGGTCAGGGACCGGGAGAATCCCAGCCCGGACACCGACCCGGCGTCGGCCTTGACGTCGAAGGAGTCCAGGTATTCGAGCCGGTACAGGGCTTCGTTGAAATGGCGGGTCTGGTCCCGGACCGCGTGCCGTCCGCCGGGCCGCACGTCCACGACGGTTTCCCAATCCCGGAATTCCACCTGGGGAAGGATCACGACCCCGAAGTCCCCGCCGGAAAGGTGTGTCCGGACGGTATGCCGGCCGGGACGGACGGACTCCAGCAGGATGGGCTCCAGCTCGTCGCCCTTCGTGAACCCCACGAATTCCCCGTCCAGGTAGATCTCGGCGGCCCGGATGGGGGAATGCAGGGCGATGACCCCGGGCGTCTCGTCCCGGAGGGACAGGATGGACCGGTCGTTCCCCGCGTCGGCGAAGACGATGCCCCGTCGGTCCAGGAGCCGGGACGCGATTTTCTCCGCGATCCGGTGCACCGCGTGCTCCGAGGCACCCCGGTCCCGGTAGGTGAGTGCCTGTCCGGTGGCCGCGTCCACCAGGTGCACCGTAAGGGATAGTTCCCCCGCGGTGACCGCGTACTCCCCGAACACCAGGTGGGTCGCCCCGAGGAGGCTGCCGGTCCGGGCCGCCCGGGCCGGGTCCGCCACGGAGCTCAGGGAGAACTCGCGTTCCGAGAGGACCTTGTCCAGGTTCCTGCGCTCCACCAGGGGGACGTCCGCCAGCACGGAAAGGTCGTACCGGAGTATGCCCTCCGCCAGGGAGGCCAGGTAATCCTGCCGGGGATCGCCCCCGGTGTTCTCCAGACCCAGGAATGCCACGGAGAGCCCGGGGGCGGCCTGGGCGGGGGCGGACGACACGACCGCGATTCCAAAAAGGACCGAGGCGAGGGCCGCGGCCAGGGGGAGTCGGATTTTCATGACAGAATTGTACGACGGTCGCATGTCCCCGGCAAGGGCCGGGGGCCGTCCGGGCGTCCCGGGGCGGACGGTCCCGAATGCCGTGCCGGGCCCGCCGCGGGGATCCGGCTCGGGGTTCAGCCGAGTTCCTGGAGAAGCCGGGCCTCGGGCCCGCCCGCCTCCAGGATGGCTTCGTAGGCCAGGGAGGCGGCCTTCTGCTCCGCCTCCTTCTTGTTCTTGCCCTCGGCGGGCCCGTACTCCCGGTCCTCGATGACGCAGGCGATCCAGAAGGTACGGTCATGGTCCGGACCGGACCTTCGGACCACCGTGTACTTGGGGTAGGACCTGTACTGCTTCTGGACGAATTCCTGGACGATGGTCTTGTAGTCCTTCCGGTGCCGGTTGGTCAGGACCTTGTCCACCTCCGGGGCCAGGAGCTTCAGGATGAAGGCGCACGCCTTGTCGAATCCCTGGTCCAGGTAGCAGGCCCCGATCACGGCCTCCATGGCGTCCGCAAGGATGGCCTTCTTGGTGCGGCCCCCGGACTGCTCTTCCCCCTTGCCGATCAGGAGGGCCCGGTCGACCCCCAGGCCCAGGGCCACGTCGGAGAGGGTGTCCTCGGAGACGATGAAACTCTTGACCCGGGCCAGTTCGCCCTCCGCGCGATCGGGAAGCTTGCGGTAGAGGTAGGATGCGGCGACCATTCCCAGGACGGCGTCGCCCAGGAACTCGAGTCGTTCGTTGTTCTCGTTGCGGGAGGGATCCTCGTTGGTGCGGGACCGGTGGGTCAGGGCCCGGCTCAAGAGCTCGACGGACTTGAACCGGACCCCGATTTTCTTCTGGAATGCCGCGAGTTGGTCGCGACGCTCGCGGGAAAGCCCGCTCGTTCCGAACAACACGGCGCGAAGGGAACTTACTTTATCTGGGACTTGATGAACTCGTAGGCGTCCTTGACGGTCTCGAACTCGTTGGCCTTCTCGTCCGGGATCGTGATGCCGAGCTCCTCCTCGATACCGTAGACCAGCTCGTAGGTGTCGAGGCTGTCGGCGCCGAGGTCCTGGCGGAAGCTGGCCTCGAGGGTGATCTTGTCCTCCTCGACCTCGAGCTTGTCCGCGATGATTTTCTTGATCTTGGCGAAAAGTTCGTCCATGTGAATGCTCCTTTACTTGGTTTCGGGGGTCAGAACCTGACGCCCGCGATAGAAACCGCACTTCGGGCACACGCGGTGCGACAGCACGGGGTTGCCGCAGTTCGCGCAGGACACGACGGCCGGAGCGGTCAATTTCATATTGATCGACTGCCGACGGCTGGTCCGGGCCTTCGAAGTCTTTGATCTAGGTACAGCCATGTCTAAACCTCATTCCCGTAGAATTGTCCGAATTGGATACCGACTCGCAACCCTAACGGAGGCCGGGGATTTTGTCAAGACGGAGGGACGGAAGTGCCGGGGCTACCGGGAGATCCGCCCCTTGAGGGCCATGGCCACCGAGGGAGGGACCATTCCGGAGACGTCCCCGTCGAAGGCCACGAGCTCCTTGATGGCGCTGGAGCGCAGGACGAAGTACCGGGGATCCGTGGGCATGATGAAGGTCTCGATGGCGGGATCCAGACCCTTGTTCATGATCGACAGCTCGAATTCGTAGGAAAAATCCGGGACGCTCCGCACCCCCCGCAGGAGGACCCGGCAGCCGAATTTCCTAGCGAAATCCACGATCAGGGTGTCGCAGAGGTGGACGGATACGTTCGGGTAGCCCTTGAGGAGGTCCTTGAGAAGGCTCATCCTCTCGTCCGGGCTGAACAGGTAGCTCTTGTCCCGGTTCACGGCCACGACCACGTAGAGCTCCTCGAAGATGCCCCGGGCGCGTTCGATGATGTTGAGGTGACCGTACGTGGGGGGGTCGAAGGACCCCGGAAACACCGCCTTTACCATATTGGGCAATCTAAAGCATCGGAAGCGGGCGGTCAAGGTCAAGGTCGGTGGACAGTGGACGGTGGACGGAAGTGAGGCGATCGAGAATAGGGCACGTTCCCGCTTGGGCGGATCCCGGAGACCGAGCTTGTATCTCCTCCCTGCCCACTGTTTACCGACCACCGTTTACCGTATATGATTCCTCCGATGAAACGCGGCACCCTGTTCTTGCTGGCCCTGCTGGGAGGCGCCCTTACGGCCTTGGCCGTTCCCAACGAGCTCTTTCCCCGGGGAAATCCGGCCCTGGGGTGGCTGGCCGCGGCCCCCCTCTACTGGGCCCTGGCCGCCTCGCCGGGCTTCGGGGTCTCCGCCGCGATCGGGGCCGTGTACGGGGCTTCGGCCCACGGGTTCTCCAGCTACTGGCTCTGGTTCTTCAAGGATTACGCGGTCTGGACCCTGGGAAGCACGATCCTGGCCTACGCCGTCGTGTACGCCCACTTCGCCCTCTGGCTCTCCTTCCTGCTCCGGAGGGGGGGCGTCTGCCGCCCCCTGGCCTATGCCCTGTTGTGGGCGGGGCTGGAATTCTACAAGTCCACGGGTTTTCTGGGCTATCCCTGGGGCCTCCTGGCCTACAGCGTCAACGAAGTCCTTCCCCTGATCCAGATCGCCGACCGCACCGGCGTCTACGGCCTGTCCTTCCTCCTGGCCTGGTCCGGGGCCTCCCTGGCGGAAACGGCCGGAGCCGGCCGGGACGACGGGCCCCGGGGAACCCTGCCCTCAGCCCTCCCGGTCCTGCCCGTGACGGCCCCGCCCCTTCCGCCGGACTTCCGGGACCGGCGGATCCTGGGTGTCGGGAACCTGGCCCTGGTCGCTCTCCTGACCGTCATCGTCCTCTCCTACGGGTACGTCCGCCTGGCCCGGCCCGTCCCGGAGGCGGGAAGGATCGCGGCGGTCCTGGTCCAGCAGAACTCGGACTCCTGGACCGACGGGGAGGAGCGGACCCTGCGGGCCTGCATGGACCTCACCCGGGCGGCCGTCGCGGATTCCGGACGGAAGCCGGATATCGTCCTCTGGAACGAATCCAACCTGGATGCCCCGTACGCGGAGTTCTACCGTAAATACTCCCGATACCCCGCGGCGGATCCCCTGGTGCCCTTCTTCCGGGAGACGGGCACCCGGTTCCTGCTGGGGGCTCCCGTGGTCCTGGACTGGGACACCTATTCCTTCCTGAACGCGGTGATCCTGGTGGGGCCGGACGGGTCCCTGGAGCGGCATTACGGGAAGATCCAGCTGGTGCCTTTCGCGGAGGGGATCCCCTTCTGGGAGTACGAGTGGTTCCGCACCTTCATGGACAAGGTGGTGGGCCTGTCCGCCGGGGGGTGGACCCCCGGCACGGAGCGGGTTCTCTTCGACCTCCCGACTTCGTCCGGCCGCTCCTTCCGCTTCGCAGCGCCGATCTGCTTCGAGGACGCGTTCGCGGGCCTCTGCCGGGACTTCGCCCGGGACGGGGCGGACTTCTTCGTCAACCTGACCAACGATTCCTGGTCCCGGACGGTCTCCGCCCTGGTCCAGCACTTCGCGGCGGCCCGGTTCCGGGCGGTGGAGAACCGCCGGACCCTGGTGCGCTCCACGAACGGGGGCATCTCCTGCGTGGTGGGCCCCTACGGGGAGGTCCTCGCGGAGCTGCCGGTCTTCCGGGCCGAGAGCCGCTTCCTGGAGATCCCCGTGTACCGGGAGGCCCGCGAAACCGTCTACACGGCCTACGGGGACTGGTTCGGCTATTCCGCTCTCTTCCTTTCCGGACTCTTCGCCCTTATACTTGTCATCGAAGAGCGCATCTCGACGAGGAGGCAACGGCGTGAGCATTCGTGATTACCTGGAAAGCGAACCCTTCTTCGAGATCCAGCGGTATACGTCCTCGCCGCCCCAGGACGCGGTAGCCTTCACGGGAACCCCCCGGAAGCACCCCTACGACGACGGAAAGATCGTCCTGGTCGGGGACCCTTCGGCCGAGAGCCCCGGGGTCTATGAATTCCTGGTCGGGGACATCGTCCACGCCGAGGACCTGGCCTCCCCGGTCACCCAGAGCGGGGAAAGCTATCCCCGGGTCCGGATCTGGATCCGCCGCGGGAGCGTGGGCATACGGTACGAACCCTTCGAGGTGGACACCCCGCCCCGGTTCTTCGGGATCTCCCCGGACTTGAAGATCGCCCGGCCTTCCGCGGGTACCCGGGACCGGGGTACGGGCGGAGCCCGGGGCTGAGTTGATCCCGCGGGGCCGGTTCTGGCGGGCCGGGGAGGGCGGCCGGGTCCACTGCGTGTTGTGCCACCGGGAATGCTCCATTCCCCCGGGAGCCTCGGGGATCTGCGGGGTTCGACGCAACGAGGGAGGAGTCCTGGTCCTGCCCTACTACGGGCGCATTTCCTCGGCCGCCGTGGATCCCGTGGAAAAGAAGCCCCTCTTCCACTTCCGCCCGGGGGGGCGGGTCTTCTCCGTCGGATTCACGGGCTGCAACCTCGTCTGCCCCTTCTGCCAGAACTGGACGATCTCCCAGGACCCCGACGCGCCCTCCGACTATCTTTCCCCCGGGGACACCGTGGGTGCCGCCCGGGATTCCGGCTGCTCCATGATCGCCTACACCTACTCGGAACCCCTGGTCCACGCGGAGTACGTCCTGGAGTGCATGGACCGGGCCCGGGCGGAGGGCATGGCGAACGTCCTCGTGACCAACGGCCATGCCCGGGAGGAACCCGCCCGGGAGATCCTGGACCGGACGGACGCCGCGAACGTGGACCTGAAGACCTGGGACCCCGGATGGTACCGGTCCGAACTCGGGGGCGACCTGGACACGGTCCGGCGCTTTGTGGAGATCGCCGCGGAGCGCACCCGTCTGGAGGTCACGACCCTGGTCGTCCCGGGGCGGAACGACGACCCCGAAGGAATGCGGGGAATCTCCGCCTTCCTGGCGGGGCTTTCCCCGGACATTCCCTTGCACCTCTCCGCGTACCGCCCCATGTACAAGTATCGCCTTCCGCCGACGCCCCGGGAATCCTTGGAGCGCCTGGCGGAGGTCGCCCGGGAGCGGCTCCGGTACGTCTACCTCGGCAACGTCCCGGGAGCGGAGGATACCCGGTGTCCGGCCTGCGGGGTCCTGTTGGTACGCCGGGAAGGATATCGGATTACCATGGGAAATCTGGTTCCCGCGGGTCCGGATTCCTCCTCCTGCGGACGCTGCGGGGCGCCGGTTCCGATCGCTCCCTCCCGGCCCCCGGCGGCTCCCAGGGCGTAAAAAAGCTTTCCGGAAAACCTCCGCTCGGCTCTTGACAATCCCGGCGGGTTTTGGCATTGTACTGCCTACCAAGTGCGACGCACGGTGGGTGTAGCTCAGTTGGTAGAGTACCAGAATGTGGATCTGGATGTCGCGGGTTCGAGACCCGTCACCCACCCTGGGCTCCACGCCGCCGGACGACGACGGTAGGATATGCGCCCGTAGCTCAGCTGGATAGAGCGACGGACTTCGAATCCGTAGGTCGCAGGTTCGATTCCTGTCGGACGCACTTGTACGAACGGGCCGCTAGCTCAGCTGGTAGAGCAGCAGACTCTTAATCTGCGGGTCGCAGGTTCGATCCCTGCGCGGCTCAGTAGGAACGGGAACGGAACGGCTCCGGCCGTTTCGGTTCCGGACCGACCGCTACGGCGCGTTGTCACGAAGGCGCGCGAGAGTGGTGGAATGGCAGACACGCCAGACTTAGGATCTGGTGCCGTAAGGCGTGAGGGTTCAAGTCCCTTCTCTCGCAATCACGGACCCGTGTCCGTGGACAGGGATGGGAAACACTTGCGGGAATAGCTCAGTGGTAGAGCGCGACCTTGCCAAGGTCGATGTCGCGGGTCC
>CALMRC010000081.1 GCA_937873275.1 uncultured Spirochaetota bacterium | reverse complement strand
CCTCTATTGTGTCAGAAGCGGCCAGGAAGCCCTGGAAATGCTGGCGACAACAGAAGGCAGCCTGGATAACCGGGGCCTTCCCGGGCCGCGGGATGCCCGACCCGGCCGCCGCGGATTCCCGGACGGCGGGGCGGCCTGCGGATGCCCAATCGCCGGCGCCGGCCGAGCGCCCCGGACCGTATCCGGATGCGACATCGGAGCGGTCCCCGGCCCCGGAAGCACCCCCCGAACGGCCCGCCCCGTCCGAGGGGCGGCCCGTATCCGCGGTCCGTAGCCCCGGGGGCGTCCCGGAGCGCCCGAAACCCCCGAAGGGCAAGCTCGTCCTGGTCATCGACGACGCGGGCTACAACCTCCGGGACCTGGAACCCTTCCTGGCCTTCCCGGGACCCCTTACGATCGCCGTCCTGCCCCGCCTTCCCTATTCCGAGGAAGCGGCCCGGCGAGCCAAGGCGGCGGGGAAGGAGGTCCTCCTCCACCAGCCCATGGAGGCCCTGGGGGGGGAGGACCCCGGCCCCGGGGCGATACGACTGGGGATGGACGACCTGGAGGTCGCGGCGATCATCGCGGAGAACCTGGCCACCGTTCCCGGAGCCTCGGGCATGAACAACCACATGGGCTCCGCGGTAAGCCGGGATCCCGGACTCATGGAGGCGGTCCTGGAGGCGGCCCGCGCCTCGGGGCTCTACTACCTGGACTCTTTAACCGTTTCCGATTCCGTGCTACACTCCGTCGCCTCGCGATTGAACCTGAAGACCTGGGAGAGGGATGTGTTCCTGGATAATTACCCCGAACGAGCGGCCATGCTGAAACAGCTCGACGAAGGCATCAAGCGTGCGGAAAAGAAGGGCCTCTCCGTGATGATCGGTCACGTCTGGTCCGCGGAGCTGGCCCAAACCCTTATAGACCTCTATCCCGGGCTGATCGAACAGGGGTTCTCCCTGTCGACGATATCCCGCATCATGCTCGAGGATTCGGATGAGGATTCTGGGGATTGAGACCTCCTGCGACGAGTGCTCCTCCGCCGTGGTGGAGGACGGCCGCCGCATCCTCTCCAACGTAGTCGCCACCCAGATCCCCTTCCACGCCGAGTACGAGGGGGTGGTCCCGGAGATCGCCTCCCGCAAACACGCGGAGTGGATCCCCCGGGTGGTTGGCCAGGCCCTGTCGGAGGCGGGGGTCTCCGCCGAGGACATCGACGGGGTCGCCGTGACCGCCAAACCCGGGCTCGTGGGCTCCCTCCTGGTGGGAGTCTCCTTCGCCAAGGCCTGGGCCTGGGCCCTGGGCAAGCCCTTCGTGGGGGTGAACCACATCCTGGCCCACCTCTACGCCCCCCTTCTGTCCGAGGACGTGGACTACCCCTTCCTGGGGCTTCTGGTCTCCGGCGGGCACACCCTGATCTGCCGGGTGGACGGCTTCGACGACATCTCCATCCTGGGCACCACCATCGACGACGCCGTGGGGGAAGCCTTCGACAAGACCGCCAAGCACTACGGCTTCGGGTACCCCGGGGGTCTGGCCATCGACCGCCTGGCCCGGAAGGGGGATCCCGCGGCCTGCCGCTTCCCCTCCCCCAACCTCTACAAAGGGGAACACCGCTACGACGTCTCGTATTCGGGCCTCAAGACCGCGGCCATCCGCCAGCTGGACCAGTTCTGGAACCCCGCCTATCCTCGGACCCCGGAGAACATCGCCGCGGCCTTCGAGAAGGCGGCGGTGGACATGCTGCTGTCCCGGCTGGAGAGGGCCGTGGAGGATACGGGGCTTGCGACGGTGGTGGCGGGGGGCGGAGTGGCCGCGAACACCTACCTGCGCTCCCGGCTGGCGGGGCGGACGGGCCTGCGGGCCCTCTTCCCCCCCCTGGAACTCTGCGGGGACAACGGGGCCATGGTGGCGGGGATCGGGTTCAAGTACCTGGAGCGGGGGGACCGGGACGGGCTGGACCTGAACGCCTCGCCCCGGGTTCCCATCTTCCGGCGCCTGGACAGGCCAGCCGCGGGCCGGGATTGAGATCTCTCCGGGCCGGCGCGTAACGAACGGGTTTTTTCCCCGTATCAGTCGATCAGGGGCCGTCCCCGGGACACCTTCCGCACCGCGGTGAGTAGGATCTTGAACCCCGAGCGGCGGAAGGTCGCGTCCGCCAGCCAAGCCGCCTCCTGGTCCGCCTCGTAGGCGATCACCAGGAACCGCAGGGTGGCCGATTCCCGGGTGGCGGGTCCCTGGAACCCGAAGTCGTAGGCCCGGAAGTTCCCCGGCACCAGCCGCAAATCCGAGAGCTCGTCCACGAAGGCGTCCGCGGTCAGGGCCCGGGCGCCTTCCCCGTCCCCTGCGGACAGGGCCTTCAGGTATTGCGTGAGCACCCGACTGTACGCGGCCGGGGAATCGTTGTACAGCGCCAGGGCGAGATAGAGCCCCGCCCCCGCGGCGGCCAGACATGCGATGGTGATGATTATGAATGAAGTCCGCCGAGCCATGAAAAGCCCTCCTGGAACTCTCCGGTCCAGCCGAATCTACTACCCGGTCCGGGACGCGTCAATCCGGTGTCACGACGCCTTTGAGAAACCCTTCTCCGCCCGACGGCGGGCCGTGAAGTCCTCGAACCGGTCGGTCCGGGCGTTGACGACCCGGTCCTCGGGAATCCCCGCCGCCAGGAGGGTCTCGATCGCGGTGTCCAGCCGTCCGGCGTCGGTCCAGTAGTGGGCGTCGCTCCCACAGACCACCGGACATCCCCGCTCGGCGCAGGCACGGGCGAGGACCCGGCAGTTGTCCGTGGATCCCTTCCGTACCCGGAAGGAGGAATCGTTCACCTCCAGGGCCTTCCCCAGGGCCGCCGCCCGGTCCACCACCGCGGGGATGTCGATCGGGAAGGCCGGATTCCCGGGGTGGGAGATCGCGTCCACCAGGGGGTTCTCCAGGGCCGCCAGGAGGGCTTCGGTGTTGGCCGCCCGGTCCCGGGGAGAGAAGCAGGCCTCGTGGAAGCCCGCGAGCACGAAGTCCAGGTACCCGACCCAGTAGGGTTCCAGGTCGATCCGGCCTTGCGGATCCAGGATGTTGGCCTCGATCCCCCGGTAGAACCGGACCCCCTCGAGGACCCGGGGAAGGATCCGTAGGTTGCCGAAGTGGTAGGGATGGGCCCCCCCGGGCAGGGCGGGGCCGTGGTCGGTCAGGACGAATCCCTCGAGCCCCCGGCTGCGGACCCCCCGGGCCAGCTCGTCGACCGTGGAATAGGCGTGCCCGGAGGCGACGGAATGGGTGTGAGTATCGATGGCGATGCGCATGTATGGGGAGAGTATCCACGAAACGGGCCGGAGTGACCAGCCCGTCCCGCGAACGTTTCTTCTATTCCCGCCTTGACAGCGCCTTCGGGGCCGGGATTACATAGGCTCATGCCGAGCCCTTCCCCGCTCCCCTCCTCCTTCGAGGCCGTCTTCGGGGCCGACCCGGAACTTTCCGCGGCCGCCCGGGTCGCCGTCGCCACCGCCCTCCGGGTCCAGCCCGGGGAAAAGGTCCTGATCGTGGCCAACCCCAGCCGGGACTCCGTCGAGATCTCCCGGGCCCTCTTCGACGCGGCCCTGGCCGCCGGGGGCCGCCCGAGCCTCCTGGTGCAGCCGGTCAAGGCCCAGCTGGACTACGCGGAGGAGGCCCTGATCTCGGCCTTCGAGTCCCACCCGGACGTGGTCATGTCCATAAGCGCGGAAAAGATGGGGAAGGACCGGAGCGGACTGGAGACTCCCTACGAATGGGACGACATCTCCTACGACCATATCTTCCACTACCAGCTCTACGGGGCCAAGACCCTCCGGGCCTTCTGGTCCCCCCGGATCACCCGGGACTCCTTCCTCCGCACGGTTCCCATCGACTACGCCGAGCTCCGGGGACGGTGCCGCCGCATCAAGGAGGTCCTGGACAAGGCCGAGCGTATCCGGGTGACGAACCCCAAGGGCACGGACATCACCCTCGGCGCCCGGGGCCGATCCGCCTTCTCGGACGACGGGGACTTCTCCCTGCCGGGCCAGGGGGGCAACCTGCCCGCGGGGGAGGTTTTCCTCTCCCCGGAGCTGGGCACCGCGGACGGGGTCGTCGTCTTCGACGGATCCATCTCCTGCGTGTCCGGGGACCTGGTCCTCGACCGCCCCGTCCGGGCCGTGGTGAAGGGCGGCTTCGTGGCCGAGGTCGAGGGGGAATCCGAGGCCGACGAGGTCCGGCGCTCCCTGGAGGACGGGGCGGAGAGCGCCCGGCGCATGGCCGCGGAAGGCCGCATCTCCCGGGAGAAGGGCGAGCAGTACGCCCGGAACGCCCGGAACCTCGGAGAGCTGGGCATCGGCCTCAACCCGAACGCCCGGATCTCGGGCAACATGCTGGAGGACGAGAAGGTCCTGCGCACCTGCCACTTCGCCATCGGCTCCAACTACGACGAGGACGCCCCGGCCCTGGTCCACTTCGACGGGCTGGTGACCGAGCCCACCATCACGGCCTTCCTCCCCGGGGGCCGCCAGGTCGTGATCGAGCGGGACGGGGAGCTCCTATTGTAGGACCCGGTCCCGTTCTGTATACTCCGGCCATGGAACCGACGAAGACGGCGCACTGGGCGGACGCCTACGCCCAGAAGATCATCCGGGACAAGGGCGACAAGGAAACCTACACCTGCGCGAGCGGAATCACCCCCTCGGGCACGGTGCACATCGGAAACTTCCGGGAGATCATCTCCACGGAGCTCGTGGTCCGGGCCCTCCGCCGCCTGGGCAAGAAGGTCCGCTTCATCTACAGCTGGGACGACTACGACGTCTTCCGCAAGGTGCCCAAGAACATGCCCAACCAGGACGTGCTGACCAAGCACCTCCGCTTCCCCATCAACCTCGTGCCGGACCCCTTCGAGCGGGACGGAAGCTACGCCCGCCACCACGAGGTGAACGTGGAGAAGATCCTTCCCGCCGTGGGCATCCACCCCGAGTTCCTCTACCAGGCCGAGCGCTACCGGTCCTCGATGTACGCCGAGGGCATGCGCCGGGCCCTGGAGAAGCGCGCCGAGATCAAGGCCGTCCTGGACGAGTTCCGGGCCGAGGACCTGACGGACGACTGGTGGCCCGTGTCGGTGTTCTGCGATTCCTGCAACCGGGACGCCACCACCCTCGAGTCCTGGGACGGCGAGTGGAAGATCTCCTACACCTGCGCCGACTGCGGCCACGCCGAGACCATCGACCTGCGGGAGGCCAAGGGAGCCAAGCTCTTCTGGCGCATCGACTGGCCCATGCGCTGGGCCAAGGAGGGCGTGGACTTCGAGCCCGCCGGAAAGGACCACCACTCCCAGGGCGGGTCCTTCGACACCGCCGAGCGGATCATCCAGGTGGTGTACGGGGCGGAAGCCCCGGTCTCCTTCCAGTACGACTTCATCTCCATCAAGGGCCGGGGGGGCAAGATCTCCTCCTCCTCCGGGGAGGTGATCGACCTGTACGACGTCCTGGAGGTCTACACCCCCGAGGTCACCCGCTACCTCTTCGCGGGCACCCGGCCGAACACGGAGTTCGCCATCTCCTTCGACCTGGACGTCATCAAGATCTACGAGGACTACGACAAGACCGAGCGGGTCTACTACGGGGCGGAGACCCTGGCCGATCCCGACGAGGTCGAACGGGAACGCCGGATCTACGAACTCTCCCAGCCCGGCGAACCCGAGCCGGTCATGCCCTACCAGGTGGTGGGCGGGTTCCGCCATCTCTGCAACCTCCTGCAGATCGACGGCGGGGACATCGAGAAGACCCTGTCCAAGCTTCCCGGTCTCCAGGAGGCCCAGACCCCCAAGCTCCGGGTCCGGGCCCAGTGCGCCTGGAACTGGATCACCAAGTTCTCCCCGGAGGACTTCCGGTTCCGCCTCCGTTCCGACGGCTCGGAGATCGAGACCAGGCCGAACGAGAAGGCCGCCTTGGCGGCCTTGCGGGACGCCGCCTGCGCGGGAAGCCTGGACGAGACGGCCCTGGCGGAGCGGATCTACGCCATCGCCCAGGAGAACGGCCTGGAGCCCAAGGACTTCTTCAAGCTGGCCTACCGCGCCCTCCTGGGCAAGGAGCGGGGCCCCCGCCTGGCGGGCTTCCTCCTGGGGATCGGCCCCGAGCGGGTGAAAGCCATTCTCGCGCCGTATTGATTTGCGCGAGAATGGCCCGGCAGAATCGACGAAGCCGATAGGCTTCGTCGCCGCCATGCGGTTCTTCGTCCTCGATCCTGCCTCACTCCGTGATCTCCGTGCCCTCCGTGGTGAGTTCCTGCGGATTTTCGCCCCGCAGCGGCCCGTAGCGACCGCGTGATTGCCCGGGGCCGAGGTTCTTCCGTATCTTATGCATTCCGGGGTCCCGCCCCGGGCGGAGGAACCAATGCGGTACGCGGAGAGCATTCTCGACCTCGTGGGGAACACCCCCCTCGTGCGGGTGAAGGCGGACGGGGCGGCGGAAGGCGCCCGGGTCCTGGCCAAGCTCGAATTCTTCAATCCCTTTTCCAGCGTCAAGGACCGGATCGGGCTGGCCATGATCGAGGCCGCCGAGCGGAGCGGAACCCTCAAGAAGGGCTCGGTCATCGTCGAACCCACGTCGGGCAACACCGGCATCGCCCTGGCCGCGGCGGCCGCCGCCAAGGGGTACCGGATCATCCTGACCATGCCGGAGACCATGAGCGTCGAGCGCCGCAAGCTCCTGGCGGCGTACGGCGCCGAGATCGTCCTGACCGAGGGATCCAAGGGCATGAAGGGCGCCATCGCCAAGGCCCGGGAGATCGTCGAGGGCACCCCCGGGGCCTTCCTGCCCATGCAGTTCGAGAACCCCGCCAATCCGGAGATCCACCGGAAGACCACCGCCGAGGAGATCTGGCGGGACACGGACGGGACCGTGGACATCCTGGTGGCGGGGGTCGGCACGGGCGGCACCATCACCGGCGTCGCCTCGGCCTTGAAGGGACGGAAACCCTCCCTGCGGGCCGTGGCCGTGGAACCCTCGGACTCCCCGGTCCTGTCCGGCGGCGCCCCGGGGCCCCACAAGCTGCAGGGAATCGGCGCGGGATTCGTGCCCGCGAACTACGATCCCGCCGTCGTCGACGAAATAGTCCAGGTGCGGGCCGAGGACGCGGGGGCGGAAGCCCGGCGGATCGCCCGGGAGGAAGGTATCCTCGTGGGCATCTCCTCGGGGGCCGCCCTCTGGGCCGCCCTGCAGGTCGCCCGCAGGCCGGAAAGCGCGGGCAAGACGATCGTCGTCGTCTTCGCGTCCTCGGGGGAGAGGTACCTTTCGACGTGGCTGTTCGGTGAGCCGTGATCGGTGAACGGTGGACGGAAGGATGATCTTCCTGTCCACTGTCCACTGTCCACTGTCCACTGTCCACTGTCCACTGTCCACCCTTTACACTTCCCCCGCCTCTCCGCTATACTCCTTCCCGGCACGCGGCCCGCGCCGCGCCGGCCGGGACGCCTGGCGTCCCGCATCCCATCCCGCCGGAGGTTTCTGTGGAAAAGGCCCTTGTACTCACCGCCGAGGCCGCGCTCCGGGGGGACCGAGGATAGCCGCCGAACCGCGTCCGGACGCCCGCGCGTCCGGATAGCGACCGTTCTCCGAACGCTTCCCATCCGTACCCCTCCTTCTCCCCTCCCGGCCCGGGACAACGAAATCGACGATCCAGGCTCGCCCGCCGCCCAGGCATCGGGCGAGTGATCCGGCGTCTTCCCGGCATGGCCGGGGCGCTTTGTCGGAACGCCCCCGCGCCGAAGGCCCGGGCGCCGTCCGAACTCGAGAGGGAACATATCCATCATGCATCTTGAACGTGAAACGATCCTCGCCTCCTACGGATGGAGCGAAGGCTGCGCCGAGGCGGCCCGGGCCCCGGGGTACGAAGGGCTGGAGCCCGCCCGGGTCCTGGAGACCCGTCGCGGGGCCTGGACGGTGCTCGCCGCGGGCGATAGCGGCCCGGAGGAGCTGGAAGCCACGGTCGCGGGCCGGCTCCTCCACGAGGCGGCGGCCCAGGCGGACCTTCCCGCCACGGGGGACTGGGTCCTGATCCGCAGGTCCGGCCCCGGCGCGGCGGTCATCCAGACGGTCCTGCCCCGCAGGTCGAAGTTCTCCCGCAAGCGTCCCGGCGAAACGGAACGGGACCGGATCGACGAGCAGGTGATCGCGGCCAACGTGGACTACGCCTTCATCGTGGGAGCCGCGGGAAAGGACTGGAATCCTCGCCGGGCGGAACGGTACCTGACCCTGGCCTGGGAGTCGGGAGCCCAGCCCGTCCTGGTCATCACGAAGGCGGACCTGGCGGAGGATCTCGAAGCCCTTCTCTCCGAGGCCGTCGAGGCGGCCCCCGGCGCCCCCGTGGTCGCGGTGTGCGCCCGGGAGGGCTGGGGCCTCGAGGGCCTCGATCCCTACCTGGCGCCGGGGAAGACCGCCGTCCTCCTGGGCTCCTCCGGAACGGGCAAGAGCACCCTGCTCAACGCCCTGGCCGGATCGGAGCTCCAAAGGGTCCAGGACGTTCGCGCCGACGACCACCGGGGCCGCCACACCACCACGACCCGGACCCTCTTCCGCCTGCCCTCGGGGGCCCTGGTCATCGACACCCCGGGGCTCCGGGAAATCCAGCTCTGGGCGGACGGCCAGGCCGTGGATTCCTCCTTCGCGGACATAGAGGCCTACGCGGAATCCTGCCGCTTCCGGGACTGCTCCCACGACGGGGAGCCCGGCTGCGCGGTCCGGGCCGCGGTGGAGGCCGGCGACCTGTCGGAGGACCGCGTCGAGAGCTGGCGGAAGCTGCGGCGGGAGGTCGAGTACCTGGAGCGGCGGGGGGATCCCGTGGCCGCCGCCGCGGCCCGGGCGGTCTGGAAGTCCCGGTCCAAGGCGGTCCGGGCCTACGACAAGGCGACCCGGGGACTTCGTTGAGCGGAAATCAGGAAAGATCGGTGCTCTCGTAGCCGATTCGCGCGGAACTACGAATTTTGTTGACAGATGAAAAAAACGGGATTACAAGTAATTTGCGTGTACGTACACGCAAAACTTGTCAGGGAGGCGAATATGAAGTTCCGATCAATTACGCGAACCGGCGGTTCGAATCGACATCGGCGGATGAAGGCGATCGGCATGGCCCTGGTGCTCCTTCTGGCGGTGGCGCTCGTCGCGGGCTGCGGAGGCAAAAAAACCGCGGCCGCCGGCGCTTCTCCCATCAAGGTCGGCATCGTGAACCTTCCGCCGGAGGAATCCGGCTATCGCCAGGCCAATGTCGAGGACATGAACAAGACCTTCGCGGCGGCGAACGGCTACGAGGCCCGACAGACCAACACGGCGGACAACAGCGAGCAGATCGCGGCGGCGGCGGGATACATCCGGGACGGGGTCGACTACCTCCTGATCTCCGCGGCCAACGCCTCGGGATGGGACAACGTCCTCAAGTCCGCGAAGGATGCCGGCGTGAAGGTGTTCCTCTTCGACCGGCTCATCGAAACGGACGCCTCGAACTACCAGGCGGCGCTGGTATCGGACATGTACGCCGAGGGAAGCATCGCGATGGACTGGCTTCTGAAGCAGGGTCTGGGAGCGTACAACGTCATCCTCATCCGCGGCCAGCTGGGCTCCGCGGCCGAGAAGGGCCGCAGCGACGCGGTGCTCAAGGCACGAGACGCGGGCAAGATCAAGCTCGTGGCGGACGGAACGGGCGGAGACAGCTGGAGCCTCGAGGAAGCCCGCAAGGTGGTCGAAGCGGCCATAACCGCGGGCAAGGATTTCAACGTAATCTTCGCGGAGAACGACGGCATGGCGCAGGGCGCCGTCCAGGCGCTCGACGCGGCGGGCATCACCCACGGCAAGGGCGGCAAGGTGAAGGTAATCGGCTTCGACTTCAACCGATTCGCCCTGCGCAACGTACAGGCCGGCTACTGGGATCTGGACGTCCAGTGCAGCCCCCGCCAAGCGGCCCAGATCGCCGGATGGATCCAGGACCTCAAGGCCGGCAAGCCGATCCCCAGCGGAATCGTCTACCAGACCGAGATCGGCATCGACACCGCCTCGATCACCAACGACATCGTCCTGAACAAGGGCATCAACGCCGACCCCGGCGAAGGCGTGATCACCCGGTAAGGGTTTTTCGACGAAAGTCTGGTGAGCCTGCCGGCGTGGTGCGGTGTCCGTATATACTACGGCTCATCGCACCGCGTCCGGCGTACCCGGGACGCGGCACGCGGATTCCACCTCCGAAGGACCGAAGGAGACCCTCCCAATTGCATACGCAGATCGTGTTGGAAATGCGGGGCATAAGCAAGGCATTTCCCGGAGTCCGGGCCCTGCACAACGTGGATTTCACGCTCCGGAGGGGCGAGGTCCACGCCCTGATGGGTGAAAACGGGGCGGGCAAATCGACTTTGATAAAGGTCATGACCGGGGTGTACGCCAAGGACGCCGGTCGGATAACGATTGACGGCGCGACGATACACTTCCGGTCGCCCCAGGAAGCGCAAAACTTCGGCGTCGGCACGGTGTACCAGGAAATCAGCCTCTGCCCGAATCTGACGGTCGCGGAAAACATGTTCATCGGCCGCGGCCGGCGGGGATTCGTGAACTGGAACCGGATGAACGGGGATGCGACGAGACTTCTGGAGTCGCTCTGCATTCCGGCGAGGCCGACCCAGGAGCTCTCGAACTGCTCCCTGGCGGTGCAGCAGATGATCGCCATCGCCCGGGCCGTCGACATGGAGTGCAAGATCCTCATACTGGACGAGCCGACCTCCTCGCTCGACGAGGACGAGGTAAGGAGGCTCTTCGCCCTGATGCGGGAGCTCAAATCGAGGGGCGTGGGAATCGTCTTCGTGACCCACTTCCTCGACCAGGTATACGAGGTCAGCGACAGGATCACGGTCCTGCGCGACGGGGAACTGGTCGGCGAATACGCGGCGTCCTCGCTGCCCCAGATCGAGCTCGTCGCGAAAATGCTGGGAAAGGAACTCGGCGATGTGGCCGGGATACGGAACCGACGACCCCGGACGGCCGAGTCGGGCATTCCGGTCTTCGAGGCGACGGGACTCTCGAGCGCCGCGGGGGTGAGACCGTTCGATTTTTCCATTCACAAGGGCGAAGTGAACGGGTTCGCGGGCCTGCTCGGCTCCGGACGCAGCGAGAGCGTCCGGGCCATTTACGCAGCCGACAAGGTAACCGGCGGAAGCGTCCGGGTGAACGGAAAGAGCGTGAGAATCGGCAAGCCGATACAGGCGATGAAGCTGGGCATCGGCTATCTCCCCGAGGACCGCAAGGGGGACGGAATCATCGCCGAGCTATCCGTCCGGGAGAACATCATCCTGGCCCTGCAGGTCATGGAAGGCTTCTTCAAGCCCTTTTCCCGGAAACAGGCCGAGGCCTTCGCCGACGAATACATACGTCTCCTGAACATTAAGACCCCGTCGACCGGCACGCCCATCAAGGCCCTCTCCGGCGGCAACCAGCAGAAGGTCATTCTCGCCCGGTGGCTCCTCACGCACCCCGAATACCTGATCCTGGACGAGCCCACACGGGGCATCGACGTCGGCACCAAGGTCGAGATCCAGAAACTCGTGCTCAAGCTCGCCGAGGAAGGCGTGAGCGTCACCTTCATCTCCTCGGAGATCGAGGAGATGCTTCGAACATGTTCCCGATTGATCGTCATGAGGGATCGCTGCGTCGTCGGGGAGCTGGAGGACAGCGGCCTGACCCAAAACGATGTGATGCACGTGATAGCCGGAGGAGCGGAAAAACCATGCGACGAGTGAAGGCGACCGGATTCCATCTGCTCCTGCCCCTTTCGGTCCTGGCGTTCCTCGTCGTGGTCAACGTGATAAAAGGCGTTGACTATTTCAGCCTGTCGGTCATCAACGGGGCGCTGTACGGGAACATACCGAACATCCTGTTCGGCGCGTCGGAACTGGTCGTCCTGGCGGTCGGCATGACCCTCGTGACGTCGTCCTCGGGCGGGCAGGACATCAGCGTGGGCGTCGCCGGAGCCATCACCTCCAGCGTCTTCGTCGCGATCCTCCTGGGCGCCGACAAGATAACCTGGTGGACGATTTTCGCGGGATTCTTGGCCGGCTGCGCGGTCGGGGTGCTCATCGGGGCGTTCAACGGCTCCCTGGTCGCGGTATTCAAGGTCCAACCCATGGTCGCGACGCTCATACTGTTCACGGCCGGCCGGTCCGTGGCGTTCCTGATCGACGGTAAATTGTCCCCCATCCTCGCGAACGACCTGACCAGCCGGATCGGGGGCGTGATGCCGGGGGTCTTCATCCAAACCCCGATACTCCTGACCGCCGTGTTCATCGCGCTGATCGCCCTCCTTCTAAAGACCACGAACCTCAAGCTCTACGCGCAATCGGTGGGGGTCAACGAAAAGGCCGCCCGCCTCAACGGGATCGACCCGGTGGCGGTGAAACTCCTGACCTTCATGCTGCTCGGCGTCTGCACGGCGGTGGCGGGGTTCATCGCCGTGTGCAAGGCGGGGAGGCATGACAGCGTCAATCTCCTGAAATACATCGAGATGGACGCCATCCTGGCGGTGGCGATCGGCGGGAACGCCCTGGGCGGCGGCAAGTTCAGCGTGACGGGATCCATCATCGGCGCCTATACCATCGAAGTGCTGAACAGGACCCTGCTCAGGCTGGAAGTCGACACCGAGGCGATCAAGGCCGTGAAAGCGGTGTTCATCATCGTGCTCATGGTCCTGGCGTCGCCGGTCGTCCGGGGATATCTCGCGAACGCGGTGCGGCGGCCGAGATCCGGGACGCAAACCGGGACGGTCGCCGAGGAGGCGGAGGACGGATGGGTATCCGCGCCGGACGCTTTCCGGGGAAGGGAGGCGCCGTAACGTGCGTACCGTCAAAGGCAGGGAAACACTTTCCAACTCGAACCTCCTGTTCATGATCGCGGCGGTCATATTCGTCCTGATGTACGCGCTCGCCATGGCGATATACCCCGGCAGTTTCCTGCAGCTGCAGACGTTCTTCGACCTGTTCAGCCTCAACGCTCCGCTCATCATCCTGACCTGCGGCATGAGCATCGTCATGATCGGAGGCGGCATCGACATCTCCGTGGGCGGGGTGACCGGCCTGGTGACGATGTGCTGCGCCGTATTCCTGGAATCGGGCGGCGGGGACGTCTGGAGCTCGATGATCCTGGCGCTGGGCATCGGTATCGCGTTCGGCCTCCTGCAGGGATTCCTCATCGCCTATCTCGAGATACAGCCCTTCATAATCACCCTCGCGGGGATGTTCCTGGCCAACGGGCTCCTGACCACCATCCACAAGGACCCCTTGAACGTCACCCTGCCCGGCTTCGTCGCCCTCCGGGATGCGGAGCTGGTAATTCCGCTGCTCGGATCCCACAACCGACTCGGCAATTTCATTCCCCTCGGCATCAAGATCGGCGCTTTCGTCGTCGTGGCGCTCGTCATCGCCCTCGCGGTGCTGATGAAGTGGTCGCGTTTCGGGCGCAACCTCTACGCTGTGGGCGGGAACAGCCAAAGCGCCTTGATGCTCGGCATCAACGTGAAAAGAACGAAATTCCAGTCATACCTGATTTGCGGTTCGCTCTCGGGCATCGCGGGCTTCGTCTATATCATGACGACGGGAGCCGGCAATGTCGGAAACGCCAGCGGCTTCGAGATGAAGGCCATCGCCTCGTCCATCATCGGCGGCACGATGCTCTCGGGCGGGGTGGGGAACCTGCTCGGTTCGCCCGTCGGGGCCTTGACGCTTCTTACCATCAACGAACTCATCCGCGCGGCGGGCGTCAACTCGAACCTCCAGGCCATCGCGAGCGGCCTTCTGCTCTGCGTATTCATCGTGCTTCAGGGCGTCGTCGTGCGTCTGCGCGGCGGCGGAAATCTCGCCCGTGCCCTGCCGTCGTGGCTGCCGGCCGGGAAAACGACGGGCAAGGGGAAATGAACATGCGGGAAGCCTACGTGATCGGTCTGGATTTCGGCACGGATTCTGTGCGCGCGGTGGCGGTCGACGCGCTGGACGGCACGATCCTCGCGCAGGAGGTCGCCCCGTACCCTCGCTGGTCCAAGGGGCTTTTCTGCGACGCGAAGGCGAGGCGGTTCCGTCAACATCCGCGGGACTATATCGAAACGCTCGAGACGGTTACGCGCGCGGTCGTCGCCCGGCTCGGTCCGCGCGCCGGACTTGTGAAAGGGATCTCGGTCGACACGACGGGTTCCACGCCGGTATTCGTCGACCGGGCCGCGCGGCCCCTGGGCCTGGAGCGGGGCTTCGAGGACGATCCCGACGCGATGTTCATCCTGTGGAAGGACCATACGTCCATCGCCGAGGCCGCGGACATCAACCGGGCCGCCGCCGCGTTCGCCGAAAGCCCGGAAGGCGGGGAATTCGGAGACGTGACCCGGTACGTGGGCGGCATCTACTCCTCGGAATGGTTCTGGGCCAAGGCCCTGCGGGTGGTCCGCCGCAACGCCGCCGTTTCCCGGGCCGCCTACACGGTCGTGGAGCACTGCGACTGGATTCCCGCGCTGCTCACCGGCGTGAACGACGCCGCGAAGATCCTGCGCGGACGCTGCGCCGCCGGCCACAAAGGCATGTGGAACGCGGCGTTCTCCGGCTATCCCCCCGCCGCGTTCTTCAACCTCCTGCATCCGCGGCTGGGCGAAATCGCCGCGACCCTGGGGGACGCGACCTGGACTTCCGCGACCCCGGCCGGGGTCCTGAGCGCGGAATGGGCCTCGCGGCTGGGACTGCCCTCGGATTGCGTCGTGGGGATAGGCGCCTTCGATTGCCACATGGGCGCGGTCGGGGGGGATATCCGGCCCTACCAACTGGTGAAGGTCATGGGCACCAGCACCTGCGACATCCTGATCACGCCCAAGCCCGATCGGGAAGTCCTCGTGGCCGGCATCTGCGGGCAGGTCGACGGCTCGGTGGTGCCCGGCATGGTCGGTTTCGAGGCCGGCCAGTCGGCCTTCGGCGACGCCTACGCCTGGTTCCGCGACCTGCTCCTGTGGCCGCTGGAACGGCTGCTTCCCGGAATCGCCGCCGGAGCCCCGGAGACGGACGGTCTCGTGGAGAAGGTTCACGACGCCCTGATACCGGCGCTGGAGGCCGAAGCCGGAAACGTGGACCCCCTGGAAAGCGGCGTCCTCGCGCTGGACTGGCTGAACGGCCGGCGGACGCCGGACGCGGACCAGAGCGTGAGCGGGGCGCTGGTGGGCTTGAACCTGGGCACGGACGCGCCGCGCATATACCGCGCGATCGTCGAGGCGACGGCGTACGGCTCCAAGGCGATCGTGGACAGGTTCTTGGAAAAGGGCATCCCGGTCGAGGGCGTGATCGCCATCGGAGGGGTGTCGCGCAAGTCCGAGCTGGTCATGCAGATCTGCGCCGACGTGCTGGACCTCCCGATCTCGGTGTCCTCCGCGGACCAGGCGGTGGCGCTGGGGGCCTCGATGTTCGCGGCGGTCGCCGGCGGCGTCTACGACACCGTCGAGGAGGCGCAGCGGGCCATGTCCAACGGCTTCGACCGGATTTATAGACCCCGTCCGGCCCAGGCAAGAATGTACCGGGTGCTGTACGAGCGGTATCGGGCGCTCGGGATGTTCGAGCAGACCCGAGACCGCGAAGTCCATGGGGAGGCTTGATCGTGATCAATTTTGATGCATACGAGGTTTGGTTCTTGACGGGCAGTCAGCATCTGTACGGGTCCGAGACCCTCCGGCGGGTGGACGAGCATTCCCGCGCCATGGTCGAGGCGCTCGGCGGTTCCGGGCGCATTCCGGTCCGCGTGGTCTGGCGACCGGTCCTGACCACGCCCGAGTCCATCCGCGCCGCGCTGTCCGAAGCGAGCGCGAACCGCGCCTGCATCGGCGTGATCGCGTGGATGCATACGTTCTCTCCCGGGAAAATGTGGATAAACGGGTTGACCGCGCTGACCAAGCCTCTGCTGCATCTGCACACCCAGTTCAATCGGGACATCCCCTGGTCCGAGATTGACATGGACTTCATGAACCTGAACCAGAGCGCGCACGGGGATCGCGAGTTCGGACATATCACGGCCCGTCTGCGCCTGCCGCGCACCGTGATCGCGGGTTTCTGGCAGGATGCCGACGTGCAGGAACGCATCGGCGTGTGGGCGCGGGCGGCGGCGGCGGTCGCCGACATGCGCGGCGGCGGCATCGCCCGGTTCGGCGACAACATGCGCTACGTGGCCGTGACCGAGGGGGACAAGGTGTCGGCCGAGATAACCCTGGGCCTCGGGGTCAACGGCTACGGCGTGAGCGACCTGGCGGAGGTCTACGACACGGTGAGCCCGCGGGAGGCGGACCGCCTCGTTCACGAGTACGTCGAGCAGTACGAATTCGACGACGCCGTGTCGCGGGACCCGGCGCAGATGGCCCGGGTGGGCGTCCAGGCCCGCATCGAGATCGCGATGCGTCGGTTCCTCGAGCGGGGAGGCTTCACCGGCTTCACCACGACCTTCGAGGATCTGCACGGGATTCCGCAATTGCCGGGGCTCGCGGTCCAACGGCTCATGGCCGACGGATACGGCTTCGGCGCCGAGGGCGACTGGAAACAGGCGGCCTTGGTGCGCGCCATGAAGGTCATGGCCACCGGCCTGCCCGGAGGAACCTCGTTCATGGAGGACTACACCTACCACATGGAACCGGGGCGCTGCCTGGTGCTGGGCGCGCACATGCTGGAAATCTGTCCGAGCATCGCCGCCGGAAAGCCGCGGGTGGAGGTGCATCCCCTCGGCATCGGCGGCAAGGACGATCCGGCCCGGCTGGTCTTCGACGGGGCGGGCGGGGATGCGATCAACGCCACGCTGGTCGACATGGGAGACCGCTTCCGGATCCTGGTCAACGAGGTGAAGGCCGTGCCGCCTCCGAGTCCCATGCCGAAGCTTCCGGTTGCCCGGGTCACCTGGATTCCCAAGCCGGATTTCACCGGCGGGCTGGAAGGCTGGATCCTGGCGGGCGGGGCGCACCATACGGGCTACAGCACCGCCATCGGCAGTCCGCACATGGAAGCGTTCGCCGCCATTTTGGGGCTCGAATTCCTGCGTTTGGGCGAGGGTACTTCCATCGAGAACTTCAAGCGGGAACTGCTGTACAGCGAGGCGGTTTCCCGTTCCGGGGCGCGAGGCGCCTGGTGCGGGAGCCGATGACGCCCGCCGCGCGGATCCGGCTTGCAAATCGCGCGGACCTTCGCCACAATCGACCCCGACGAACGCCCCGGGGTCCCGGCGACACGGATCGGACCCTTCGACGGGGTAAAAGACACCCCGAGAGCCGCTATCCGCGCCGAGGTGCTGGAGGAGTCAGCCCGCATGGACACATCGACGGAGAATCACGACATGAAGGCCATGCCGCCGTCCGATCCCCTCACCTGCCATCCCCGAGACTTCGAAAACGGCCCGAACGCGCGGTACGGACGTCCGAACGGTTGAGCCAACCATGAGCGAAGCCGGTCAGGGCAAAACCAACGAAGGCGCCGATCCGCGCGGCGCCAACGGCGATTCCCAGCCCACCGTCACCGTCAAGGACATCGCCCGCATCGCAGGAGTCTCCATCGGCACCGTGGACCGGGCCATACACAACCGGGGCCGCGTCTCCGCCGAGACCCGGGACCGCATCCTCCGCGCCATCGCCGACACCGGGTACAGCCCGAACATCCTCGCCTCGCGCCTCTCCCGGGCTCGCACCATCACCCTCGGGGTCGTCATGCCCGAGGTCTTCCAGGATTCGGGCTACTGGCGCCTGTGCTTCTCGGGAGCGGAACTAGCCGCCCGACAATTGGCCGGATTCGCCGTCGCGGTGCGCCATTTCCCGTTCGACCGCTCCGTCCCCCGGGGGCTCGAGGGCGCGGTTCGGGAGGCCCTGAACACCGGGGTGGACGGGCTGCTCGTTGCCCCCATCGATTCGGAACAATTGGGCGACGCCCTCGGCGGCGCCGCGCCGGCGATGGTCTTTTTCGACTCCGACGCCCCCGGATTTTCCCGCATCGCCTACGTGGGCCAGGATTCCTTCCAGTCGGGCCTGCTCGCCGGAAAACTCATGAGGATGCTGCTGGGAAACGAAGCCCCGGCCAGCGACTTCGGGGCGATTCGCATCGAGGGCCACGATTACCACCTGGCCGAACGGCTTCGCGGATACGAGAGGTACCTCGACGGCGCGAGCGGTTTCGCCCCCCGGTATTTTTCCTACGTTCCGCCGGCCACGAACCGAGCCGACGAAATCGGGAATACCGTGTCCCGCCTCGCCTCCGACATCCTGCGGGTCGACCCCGCCATCCGCGGTCTTTTCGTTCCGAATGTCATGGTGCATCAGGTCGCCGAAGCCTTCGCACGGCTGGTCGCGCGGGGAATCGCCGGCACCGGCCGTCCCAGGCTGATCGGGTACGACCTGATACCTGAAAACGTCGCCGCCGTAAAAAACGGCGACATCGACTTCCTGCTTTCCCAGCGACCCGAGATTCAGGGCTACGAGGGGGTGATGACCCTTTACCGCGCCATCGTCCTCAAGGAGAAGGTGGTCTCCCACCGGACCATGCCCATCGACATCATAACGAAAGAGAACGCGGATTCGTTTCAGACCTCCGACCCGTGATCCGGCGAACGATGCGCCGCGCTTTCCCGGCCGGCGGCCCCGATGCCGGGGCCGCATCCCGCGACTAGGTGGCGAGAGGCCTGAAGCAACCCGATCCGGATACTTCGACGAAACCTCGTACTAGGATACGAGGCTTCGTTGCCCTAGATGCCGGCCTTGCGTCCGGCTCTAGCCCAGGCCCCGCATGAAGGCGTCCATGAAATCGAAGGGCGACGTCTCCTTGTCCAGGATCCGCCGCACTCCCTCGCAGATGGGCATGGACACCTTGAGGCCCGCCGCCAGGTCCGCCGCGTGGCGGCACGCCACGACGCCCTCGGGGATGTACCCGACTTCCCGGATCCGGGCGATCAGGTCCCCCAGGTCCCGGAAGCCGGCAAGGACGTCCTTCTCGATGATCTCCCGGCCGAACCTCCGGTTCCGCCCGAAGACGGAGCGGCACGTCACGTCCAGGTCCCCCACCCCGGCGATGCTGGTGAAGGTCTCGGGGTGGGTGGCGCCGAGGGCGAGACCGAGGGTCTGGATCTCGTTCAGTCCCGCCGCCAAGAGGAGGCTCTCGGTGTTGTCGCCGAACTCGTCCTCCCGGGCCTTCAGGGCGTCCAGCATGCCGAAGGCGATGGCCACGACGTTCTTGAGCGCCCCACAGACCTGGACCCCGACGACGTCCAGGGAAGGGAAGACCAGGAGGTAGGGCCGCTTCATCAGCTCCCGCGCCCGGATGGCGTTCCGGCCGTTCCCGCAGGCCGCCGCCAGGCCGGTGATGCGGCCTCGGGCCACCTCCTCCGCGTGACTGGGGCCGGACACGTACACCACGTTGCCCCGGTAGAAGCCGGGAAGATAATCCTCCAGGGTCTCCACGATGAGCCTTGGCCCCCGGGGCCCCGGGAGGAAGCCCTTGGTGAGCACGGCCAGGAGGCACTCGCCCTCCTGGATGTTCGGGGCGGTGAGCAAGCGCTTCACGGTGGCCAGGAGGAAGAGGGAGGGGACGGCCAGGAACGCGGCCTGACACCCGGCGACCGCCTCCAGGGGGTCCGTGACGGCGCGGATCCCCTCGGGGAGCTCCACACCCTCCAGGTACCGGGAGTTCTTCCGGTTCTCGTTCACGTCCGCGGCCACATCGAGCTCCAGGCACCAGAGCACGGTCTCGTGGCCGTTCTCCGCCAGGACCTTCGCCACGGCGGTGCCCCAGGCGCCCGCTCCGATCACGGCTATTCTGGACATCCGAGCTCCTTATCCGCGGACGGCGGCCGCCCTCGAACCGTGCTTCGAACGGCCCCCGTTTACCGTTTACCGTTCACCGACAGCCGCTCCAGCTCGTCCACCTGCCGCTTGAAGACCTCGATGCCCCCCAGCCAGAACTCCCGGCCCTCGATGTCGAACCCGGCGCGACGGGTCAGATCCACGGCGCTCATCCGGCCCGTCTGGACCAGGATCTCCCGGTAGGCGGAGGCGAAGGACGGTCCCTGGCTCCGGTACTTCTCGTACAGCCCCAGGCCGAACAACAGGCCGAAGGCGTAGGGGAAGTTGTAGAACGAGAGGTCCGGCGAGTAGTAGTGGCTCTTCACCGCCCACATGTAGGGATGGCGCCGATCCTTGTCCAGGCCGTCCCCGTAGGTGGCCTCCTGGGCCTCCCGCATGAGGTCGCAGAGTTCCTCGGCCCCCAGCTCCGCGGCGGGCCTGCGGGCGAAGACGCTCTTCTCGAAATAGAACCGGGACAGGATGTCCACCAGGATCTGGCACCCGTTCTGGAGGTTGCTTTCCAGGAGTCCCGCCCGCTGGTCCGGCGACACGTCCTTGACCGCCTCCTCGAAGACCACGGTCTCCGCGAAGATGCTGGCCGTCTCCGCCAGGGTCATGGGGTACTGGGCCAGGGGGTAGGGCACGTCCTTGATCACTTCGTGGTGGTAGGCGTGGCCCAGCTCGTGGGCGATGGTGGACACCTCCCCGAAGCTTCCGTCGAAATTGCACAGGATACGGGACACCTTCCGGTCGGGGAAGGAGATGCAGTACGCGCCCCCCACCTTGCCCTCCCGGGGCTCCGCGTCGATCCAGCCCTCCCGGAAGGCCCGGTCCGCGAAGGCGCCCATGTCCGGAGAGAAGGCCCCGAACTTCTCGACGATGAAGTCCCGGGCCCGCCCGAAGGTCCAGGGGTCCGGTGCGGATCCCACGGGTGCGAAGATGTCGTAGAACGCGCAGGCCGGCACCCCCAGGTACCGGGCCTTGATCTTCAGGTAGCGCCGCCAGAGGGGAAGGCTCTCCTCCATGGCGGAGATCAGGGCGTCCAGGGTCGGCCGGGTGATCCGGCACTGCTCGATGGACTTCTCCAGGGGATCCGCCCAGCCCCGGCGCCTGTTCAGGGTGACCGCGAACCCCTTGACCCCGTTCAGGGCCGCCGCCATGGGAAGCTTCATCAGCTCCCAGGCCTTGAGCTCCAGGTCCCAGGCCTTTTCCCGGACGGCCCGGTCGGGATCCGTGGCCAGGGCACGGAGCTGGACCGTGGTCTTGCGTTCCCCCGTGGCCTCGTCCCAGACCATGGCGGCGGTGGAGGAGACCTGCTCCTGGAGGCGGCCCCAGGCGTCCCCCCCCGCCCGGTTCAGGTCCTCCGCCAGGTCCTCGAGCTCCGGGGACATCTGGCGGGAGGCCCAGAGGATCTGTTCCCGAAGATGGAAGGCGTATTCGGCGATCCCGGTATCCGAGGCGATCCGGGCCTCCACCTCGTCCTTCCGGGCCGCGAGGATGTTGCGGAACAGGACTCCCGCCTTCTTGAGAGGCAGCCGCATCTCCTCCAGGCTGTTCAGTTCCGCCAGGGCCTTGGAGTCCGTGGTGGCCGCCGAATACCGGGTGTACGCGTAGGATCCCAGGGTCTCCTCCAGGGCGCCCGCCTGGGTCTCCAGGCGCAGGGCTTCCCGCAGCCACCCGGGGAATCCGTCCCCCCCGGGGGCGTCCCGCATGTGGGCCAACAGGACCTCCGCGAGGTTTCCGAGCGCATCCTTGTCCTTCCGGTATGTCTCGGAGTCGAAGCCCGGGTAGATCGGGTCGAGGTTCCAGCGGGGCAGGGCGTCAGATCCACTCATGGTTTCCGTCCTCCCATTCCAGGATTTCCTCGGGCTTGAAGAACAGGGCGATCTCCCGGGCGGCGCTCTCCGGGGAGTCCGAGGCGTGGATGATGTTCAGGTTCGTGTGCATCCCGTAATCGCCCCGGATCGTCCCGGGGACGGCCTCCTCCGCCTTGGTGGACCCGCAGAGTTTCCGTAGCATCGCGATCGCCCCGTCCCCCTCCAGAACCATGGCCACCACGGGGCCCGAGGTGATATAGGCGACGAGGCGCTCGAAGAAGTCCTTGCCCTTGTGCTCCGCGTAATGGGACTCCGCCCGGGCGCGGTCGATCTTCAGCATCTTGACCGCCCGGATCCTGAATCCCTTTCTCTCGATCCGCGATATGATCTCCCCGGCGAGGCGGCGTGCCAGGGCGCCGGGCTTCAGCATGGTGAACGTGCGTTCGACGGGCATGGGTTCTCCTTTCCGTGACCCGGGGACCGGCGGGCCGGGAGGCGCGGTCCGGGGGTCTCGGATCATACTACACGGCCGGGACGGCGGGGGCAAGGCGGTTTTCGCGGTCCGGGGCGGGTCTCCCGCCCGGAACGCCTGGACAGCCGCACCCGCATGGGATAGGGTTTCGGAAGGGAGGAATGGATGGACAAATTGACGATCCTCTGGACCAACGCGGACGTCGGCACCTTCGACAAGATGGTCGCCATGTACGCCCGGAATTCCAAGACCAAGGGCTGGTGGGACGCGGTGACCGTGGTCGTCTGGGGCTCCACCGCCAAGCTGGCCGCGGAATCCGAGGTGGTCCAGCTGAAGATCCGGGAACTCCTCCAGGTGGGGGTCCAGGTGTCCGCCTGCAAGGCCTGCGCGGACCAGTACGGCGTCACCGGGAAACTCCAGGAGATGGGTGTGGAGGTGGTGTACTGGGGCATTCCCCTGACGGAGATCCTGAAAGGCCGGGAACCTCTCCTGACGATCTAGCGGAGTGCCGAACCGCATCGCGCATTTCGACAACCGACCGGGCCGCGCCGGGTCCGGACAAGGGAACATCCGAATAACGGGCAGGAGGTCTACATGGGCGGGACGTTGATCGCGTATTTCACGAAGACCGGGACGACCCGAGAGATCGCCCTGGAGATCGAGAAGACCCTGCGGGAGGCCGGGGCGGACGCCCGGGCGGTTCCACTCTCCGAAGTCTCCGGTTTCGAGGGCATCGAAGCCGTGGTCCTGGGGGCGCCCATCAACGGCATGCGCTGGGTGCCGGAGGCGGCCGCCTTCGTCCGGGCCAACCGGGACGCCCTTCGAGCCGTGCCCGTGGCCGTCTTCGCGGTTTCCTACATGCACGGGGCCGCCCGGCCGAAGTGGAACCGGGCCATCGAAAAGAGCCTGCGGACCGAGGCGGAGACGGCGGGAGCCCGCACGTCGACGGTCTTCGCCGGCCGGGTCGGATCCCCCCTGCCCGGGTTCGCCCGCTTCATCTTCGGCGTTCCCCAGGACCTGCCCGCGGACCGGGTGGACCGGGCGGCCGTCCGAGCCTGGGCGCGGGGGCTCCCGGGGGTTTTCGGCTGACCCGTTCCCATAGGGCCGCCGCCTGCGCGGAGGCGGGTGTCGACCGCCGGGTGACGGCGATCCCCGCGGATTTCCGGACCTACGAGGCCTTCGACCTTCCCGAGTACGACTAGTCGCTTCCCCGTCCCGTCTCCGCCCGGCGAGCCGCCAGGTACAGGGGGGCCGAGACGGCGAAAATCCCGGCGGCGGCGTACCACACGCCGGGGATGCCCCAGCGTCCCACCAGGGCGCCGAAGGTCACCGCCCCCCCGAGTCCCCCGAGCTGGACGAGCAGGGAGGCCACCGAGAGGAGGGACGCCCTCCGCTCCGCCGGAATCCTCAGGTTGAGCACCGTGCCCTCCGGAGGATTGGCCATGCCGTTCCAGAGGAACATTGCCAGGTAGAACGCCGAGAAGCCGACGGCCGAGGCCTGGCGCGCCAGGAGGACGATGAATCCCGCCGTGGACAGGCGCAGGAGGAACAGGAACCGGTAGGGCGACACACGGGTCCGCTCCAGGACGAGGGGGGCGACGAGACTTCCCAGCAGGGCCGCCAGGAAATAGCCGGTCGAGACGACGCCGAAGACCCAGGTGGATTCCGAGGAACCCAGGATGGCCGCCAGCCGGGGCTGCCAATACGTCTCCACCGCGCTGAAGACGAAGCCCCAGGCGATCATGGTCGCCAGCAGCAGGGAGAGCTCCCGGCTTCCCGTGACGGCCCGGAGCGAGCCGGTCAGGAATCCCCGGAATCCCTCCTTCGTTCCGCCCCGGGCGGCGTCCTCGGAGACGGCGAACACGACGATCCCGGCCAGGACCGCGTCCAGGACCAGCATGGAGATCAGTGTGCCGTCGTACCGCCCGGCCCCGGGAGCCAGAAGGGCCCACCCCATGGGGAGGAACCCTCCCGCCAGGGAGCCCAGGGCCAGACCCGCCGTATCCGCGGCGTTGGTCGCGGCGATGAGGCGGTGCAGCCGCGCCTCCCCCTCCCGGGCGAGGTAACGATCGATGAGCAGGGCTTCCAGGGAACCCGAGGACAGGGCCCGGGAGACGCCGTACAGCGCGAACCCCGCGGTCACGGACAGGAACCCCCGGGCTGCCAGGAGGGTGAGGCAGGAGAGGGCGAAGAAGACCAGGGACGCCAGGTACACCCGTTTTCGGCCCACCCGGTCCGCCAGGATGCCCGTGGGCACCTCCAGCAGGATGACCACCGCGGACACGAAGGCCGCGCTGAACCCCAGCTCGCCCAGGGAAAGCCCCTTGGAAAGCCGGAAGAGATTCGAGACCGGGAGGATTAGACCCAGGGCTCCCCACTGTAGGAACCGCGTCGCCGCGGCGACGGGGAGTATGAGCCTTACGCCGGGTCTCTCCGGCGTATCCGGGACTTGCTCGGTGGGTTCGGTATCCGGCACTCGCTCTCCCGACCGGACCCCGAAATTACCGGCGGGATTCCGGCCGCGACCAATCTACACTCCCCGTTCCGGGACTTCAAGGCCGGACCCTCTCGATTGCATCGGCCCCGGCGGCGGTGGTAGTATCTTCCCGATCCGAACAAGGAGGCCCTTCCATGTCCAAGGGTATGGGATGCCGGTACGGCAGCCACCGGGTTCTCGAACCCCGGGGGATCCTCCCCCAGCCGGCCCTCAAGCTCGACAATTCCATGGAGATCTACGACAACGAAGTGCTGATCGACGTCGGCACCCTCAACATCGACTCCGCCAGCTACACCCAGATCCGGTCGGCCTGCGGAGGCGACGCCGGCAGGATGCGGGACATGATCCTGGACATCGTACGGGAACGGGGCAAGATGCAGAATCCCGTGACCGGCTCCGGGGGGATGCTCGTCGGCACCGTCCGGGAGATCGGCCCGGCCTTCCCGGACAAGAAGCTGGCGGTCGGGGACCGGATCGCCACCCTCGTGTCCCTGTCCCTCACGCCCCTGGCGATCGGGAAAATCTTTCGGCTGGATCCCGACAGCGACCAGGTGGACGTCGAGGCCCGGGCGATCCTCTTCGAGAGTGGGATCTACGCCCACATGCCGACGGACCTTCCCGAAAAGCTGGCCTTGGCGGTCCTGGACGTGGCGGGGGCTCCCGCCCAGGTGGACCGCCTGGTCAAGGAGGGGGACACGGTCTGCATCATCGGCGGGGGCGGAAAGTCCGGGGTCCTCTGCTGCTACCAGGCCATGAAGAACGTCGGCCCCTACGGCAAGGTCATCGTCGTGGAGTACTCCAAGGAAAACGCCCGACGCATCGCGGACATGCGCCTGGCCACGGACGTGATCGTCGCGGACGCCACGAACGCCATCGACGTGTACCACAAGGTCCTGGCGATCACCGGGCCCCGGGGCTGCGACGTCACCATCAACAACGTGAACGTCCCGAACACCGAGATGACCTCCATCCTGATCACCAAGGGCCAGGGGCTCATCTACTTCTTCTCCATGGCCACGTCCTTCACCAAGGCGGCCCTGGGCGCCGAGGGCGTCGGCAAGGACATCGAGCTGATCGTCGGGAACGGATACGCAAAAGGCCACTCGGACCTGACCCTGAACATCCTGCGGGAGTCCGCGGAGATCCGGGCCCTGTTCGAGCGGCTGTATGTGTAGATGACCGGACATCCTTGCATCGCCGGATCGGGAGGCGTACAATTCTCTACGAACCGAACGTTCTCCACTAAAGCCCTATAGGAGGATCCCATGGCCGGAAAGTTCGAGTGGTTCAAGGACAAGAAGGACAAGTACCGGTTCCGGCTCAAGGCCGGGAACGGTCAGATCATCGCCACCAGCGAGGCCTACGAGACCAAGGACTCCTGCATGAACGGAATCGAGAGCGTCAAGAAGAACGCCCCGGACGCCGCGATTTCGGAAGT
>CALMRC010000080.1 GCA_937873275.1 uncultured Spirochaetota bacterium | reverse complement strand
CCTTCCACGCGTCCCCTTCCATGTCGATCTCCGCCATGCCGGATTCTTCCTGCCAGACGGCTTCCACGGCCAGGGTCTCGCTCTTGACGTAGTCCTCGAATTCCCGGAAGGCCGTCCTCAGGGCCTCGGAGCCGAACACGGCTAGGCGGATCCGGTCCGTCACCTCGAAGCCCGCCTCCTTGCGGAGGTTCTGCACGCCCCGCACCAGGTCCCGGATCCAGCCTTCCTTGAGGAGATCCTCGGTCACCGCCGCGTCCAGGGCGACCGTCAGGGTCCCCTCGTTCACGACCTTCAGGCTCTCCTTCTCGATGCGCCGGATGTCCAACTTGTCCTGGGTCAGTTCCACCGCCCGCCCCGCGACCTCGATCTCCAGGACCGAGCCTTCCAGCAGGCTGGCGATCTGGCGGCCCGAGAGCTTCTCGATGCGGTCCGCCGCGGCCTTCATGTCCTTGCCCAGCTCCTTGCCCAGGACCCGGAAGTTGGCCTTGGCCTGGTACTCGACCAGCTCCTCCTCGTCCTCCCGGAAGATCACCTCCTTGACGTTGAGCTCGTCCCGGAGGATCTCCTCCATCTCGAGGAGCACCGCCCGCTCCCGGGAGTCCCGGGTGACCAGGTGGACCGCGGACAGGGGCTGGCGGATCTTGAGGTTGTGTTGGTACCGGAGGGCCCGGCCCATGGTGACGGCTTTCCGGATGACCGCCATCTTCCACTCCAGGTCCTCGTCCTTGTACCGTCCGTCGTATTCGGGGTAGTCCGCCAGGTGGACCGACTCGGGCGTCCCGGGCCGCCGGAGGTTGCGGTAGATCTCGTCGGTGATGAAGGGCACGACGGGGGCCGCCGCCAGGGATAGCCGGAGGAGGACCCGGTTCAGGGTGGCGTAGGCGTCCGCCTTGTCCGAATCCTCCCCGCTCCGCCAGAACCGGCGGCGGGAGCGGCGGATGTACCAGTTGTTCAGGGCGTCGATGAAGTCCACGATCGGATCGATGGCCTTCTGCATGTCGTAGGCGTCCAGGGCCTCGGTCACCGCGGCGACCATGGATTCGCAGACCGAGAGGATCCACCGGTCCAGCGGGTTCGCTCGGGAGCCGCCGAAGCCTTCGGCTTCGGCGATCTCTCCGCCGGAACCGCTTCCGAACGCGGTCGGATATGAATCCGGCCACTTGTCGATGTTCGCGTAGGTGACGAAGAAGGAGTAGGCGTTCCACCAGGGGATCAGGATGCCCCGGAGGATCTCCCGGACCCCGTCATCCGAGTAGAGAAGGTCGTCCGCCTTCACCACCGCGCTGTGCATCAGGAAGATGCGCAGCGCGTCCGCACCGAACTGGTCCATGACCTCCACGGGGTCCGTGTAGTTCCGCAGGGACTTGGACATCTTCTTCCCGTCCGCGGCCAACACCAGGCCGTTCACCACGCAGTTCTGGAAGGCCGGGGAGTCGAAGAGGGCGGCGGCCAGGATGGTCAGGGTGTAGAACCAGCCCCGCGTCTGGTCCAGGCCTTCGCAGATGAAATCCGCGGGGAAATTCGCCTCGAAATGGGCCTTGTTCTCGAAGGGGTAGTGGACCTGGGCGTAGGGCATGGAACCCGACTCGAACCAGCAGTCCAGGACCTCGGGGATGCGGCGCATCGTTCCCCCGCAGGAGCACGTCCAGGTGATCCCGTCCACGAAGTGCTTGTGCAGGTCCGAGGGCTCCGCGCCGGACAGCTCCTTGAGCTCCGCCCGGCTGCCGACGCAGACCGTGGCGTCGCAGGAGTCGCACTTCCAGATCGGCAGGGGGTTGCCCCAGTAGCGGTTGCGGCTGATGGCCCAGTCCCGGGCGTTCTCCAGCCACTTGCCGAAGCGGCCGGTCTGGATGTGGCCGGGGACCCAGCGGATCCGGGAGTTGGCGTCCAGCATCATCGGCTTTACCGGGTCGATCTTGACGAACCAGCTTCCGACCGCCCGGTAGATCAGAGGGCTCTCGCAGCGCCAGCAGTGGGGATAGGCGTGGAGGTACTGCTCCCGCTTGACGAGCTTCCCCTCGGACTTGAGGCGCTCGATGATGGGCTTGTCCGCGTCCTTGACGAAGGTCCCCTTGAAATCGGACACCTCGTCGGTGAAGCGGCACTCCGCGTCCACCGGGCAGACCGTGGGGATGCCCGTGCCCCGCAGGGTCTGGTAGTCGTCCTCGCCGAAGCCCGGGGCGGTGTGCACGATGCCCGTGCCGTCCTCGGTGGTGACGTAGTCGGCGTTGAAGGTCCGGAAGGAGCCCTCCGCCCGGGTGTGCTCGAAGTAGGGGAAGAGGGGCTCGTACTCGATGCCCTTGAGCTCGGATCCCTTCCTGCGCCACAGGACCTCCAGGGCCGCCGGGTCCTTGTAGTACGCCGCCAGACGCGCCTCCGCGAGGACGTAGCGCTCCGACCCGTCCCGGACGCAGACGTAGTCCACCTCCGGGCCCAGGGTCAGGGCCAGGTTGGAGGGCAGGGTCCAGGGGGTGGTGGTCCAGGCGACCAGGTAGGCCGAGCCGTCCGCGAGGGAAGGATCGTGGAAGCCCTTCGGAACCGAGCGGACCTTGAAGCGGACCGTGATGGCCGGATCGTGGACGTCCTTGTAGCCCCCCAGCTGGAGCTCGTGGTTGGAAAGGACCGTGGAGCACCGGGGGCAGTAGGGCAGGATGTAGTGGCCCTCGTAGATCAGGCCCTTTTCCCAGAGCGCCTTGACCACCCACCAGATGGACTCCATGTAGTCCGGGTCCATGGTCTTGTAGTCGTTGTCGAAGTCGACCCAACGCCCCGCCCGGGTCATGATGCTCCGCCACTCCTGGACGTACCGCAGCACCGAGGCCCGGCAGGCCTCGTTGAACTCGGGGATCCCGAACTTCTCGATGTCCGTCTTGGAGTTGAGCCCGAGCTCCTTCTCGATCAGGTTCTCCACGGGCAGGCCGTGGCAGTCCCAGCCGAAGCGGCGCTCCACCCGCTTGCCCTTCATGGTCTGGTAGCGCGGAATGATGTCCTTGATGGTCCCCGGTACGAAGTGGCCGAAGTGCGGGAGTCCGGTGGCGAAGGGGGGGCCGTCGAAGAAGACGAAGTCCTCCCGGCCCTCGCGCTGTTCCACGGACCTCTCGAAGACGCGGTTCTCGTTCCAGAACCGGAGGACCTCCTCCTCCATCTTCGGGAAGCTGACCTTGGGATCCACGGGCTTGTACACGATACTCCTCCAGGTGTTTTGACCGCGATCCGGGGACCGGGGGGCCGCGGACCGCGCGGTGGAGTATGGCATAGAACCCGGGGGTCCGTAAACTGTGCGGGCGATTGGATCTTTCCGGAATCAACCACGGAGAGCACGGAGAACACGGAGGAGGGAATGAAGAAGGCTCTGGAACCCTAGATCCAACAGGATTCACAAGATAGGACAAGATTAGCGAGATGGAGATATGAAACAGGATTCATCGATGGATTCTATCTTGTTCATATACAATTTATCGTGTTTATCTTGTTCGATCGGTGTTTCTAAGGCCTTTTCTCCGTGACGTCCGTGGTAAAATCCTGGAAATTATTCATGCAACCGTACAGCCTTCCGCGGCGACCTGTACGCAGGAGGATGATATGAAGAAGATCATCGTGGCGTTGCTGGCGCTTTGTCTCGTATTCTCCGTGGCGGCCCAGGGGCCGAAGGCGGGCGGGGGAGGGGGCGACGCCGCCCCCGCGGGCGACCGGGCGGGTTCCGAGACCGCCCCGGCCTACGGCGCCGGCGAGGCGGCCCGGGTCATGGACCGGCTCCAGCTCAGGACCGAGGAGCGGGAACGGATCCGGTTGATGCTGGAGGAGCAGGAAGGCGAGCTGGTCCGGGTCCGGGCGGAACTCCGGGAGATGCAGGCCCGGATGACCCGGCTCATGCTGGAGGAGCGGGTGAACCGGCAGGAGGTGGAGCGCACCCTCCGGCAGAGCATGGAGCTGGAGCTCCGGATGCGGATGATCCAGGCGGAGCGCAACATCCGGCTCAAGGAGATGCTGGGACCGGAGCGCTGGGCCAACATGTACCGCCTTGCCCAGATGGTCCAGGCGGCCGAGCGGGCGGGCAAGCTGGACGACTTCATCGCGAAGTCCGAGAACCCCGCCCAGATCCGGGCCATGCTCCAGATCCTGCAGGCCCTGTTCTGAGCCGAATGAACGGGGATCCCGGTTCCGCGGCGGACCGCGAGAACGTGCACCGGTGGAACGCCGGTCGGGATCCCGAGGCCTTCACGGCCCTGGTACGGCGGTACGATCCCGCCCTTCGGCGGGTGGCCGCCGCCGTCCTGGGTTCCGCGGCCCGGCGCGACCCGGGGCTCCTGGAGGACGCCCTCCAGGAGGGCTACCGCAGGATGCTGGACGCCCTCCGGGGATACCGCGCCGAATCGGAGCCCTTCGTGTTCCTGGCCGGGGTGGTGCGCCGGGCTTGCCTGGATACCCTGCGAAAGGAAACCCGGGCCCGGGGCCGGACCGAGCGGGCCGCGGCCTTCGGGGAATCCGGCGCCGGGGAATCCCGGGCGGACCCCGAGGGGGAGGCGGAGCGGGCGATCCTCGCGGACCGCGTCCTCGCGGCCCTGGACCGCCTGGCCGAGCCGGACCGCAGCCTGGTCTACCTTCGGGACGCGGAGGGGGCGTCCGTCGCGGACTTGGCGCGGGCCTTCCGGATGCCGGAGGGCACGGTGAAGAGCCGGCTTGCCCGGGCGAGGACCCGGCTCCGGGGGATGCTCGCGGAGGAAGGAGTGGAACCATGAGGCGAGAGGACGTTCGGGACGAAGCCCTGGGAGCCCTGCTCCGGAGGGCCGCGGAGACCGCGGCGGACGCCCCGGGACCCGCCCGGGTACAAGCCGTCCGGCTCGGACCCGGGGACGACGGGAAGATCCGCCGCCTGGGGCCGCGGAGGATCCGGGCCCGGATCGCCGGAGGCGTCGCCCTGGCGGCGGGCCTCGCCGCCGCCCTTACGGTACCCGCCGTGGTCCGGACCCGGGCGGACCGGGAGTTCCTGGCGGCCGCCGCCGGCCACCTTTCCCGGACCCTGATCCGGGAGGATTCCAGCTTCCTGGCGGATCTCCCCGGAACGTCCTACCTCGAATCCGCCGCGGCGGACTGGGCGGGGTCCTTCTTCCCGGCGGACGCCGACCTTTAGCCGCCCGTGCCGGAAGAAGAGTTTTAAGTAATCAACCACAGAAGAACAGAGGACACGTCCGGCCGTCACGCCGGCCGGACGGCGCCGAAGCAAGCTTCGGCAATCTAGCATACAAGGATGATCGGCGAAGCCCGTCGGGCTTCGCTGCCGCGAGCCGGACCTCCGTCCGGCTCGCGCGTCTCCGTGTGCTCCGTGGTGATGTCCGGAGATAGCTTCTTCGTCAGAATTTGACTTCCCACTGCACCCCGGCTTGGCCGGTCCAGGACTCCGTCCCGGCCTGACCGTTGGACAGCCGCAGGTAGGAGGTCAGGCCGCCGTTCTGGGCCAAGTCCCAGGCCCAGGTCAGGGTGGCCGCGAAGAGCCCGGCCTCCAGGTCCGCCAGGGCGGAGAAGGCCAGGGTGTGGTAGTCCGCGGCGCTCCAGGAGAGGGCCGCGTAGGCGTTGTGGGCCCCCGGGAAGAGGGGATCCCCCGCGGCGCCCGATCCGTTGTAGTAGTATTCCGCACCCAGGACGAAATCCCCGAAGGAGGTGTCGAAGCCCAGGACCGCCCGGAGATCTCCGGAACCGCCCCCCCGGGGCGCCGCGTAGGCCGCGTCCCCGTGGAAGCTGAGCCAGGAAAGGTCGAACTTGAGGTCCCCCCCGCCGATCCACTCGTCCGCCCCTCCGTTCCAGGCACCGACCAGGGAGCCCTCCAGGGTGCCGAACACCAGGCCCGCGGCGCGCAGGGCGTAGGTTCCCTCCGCCGGGTCCGAGGCGGGGGCCGCCACGGCCTCCGCCAGGGACAGGGCCCCCAGGGGAATGGTCAGTCGCAGGGCGTCGCTCCCCCGGCGCGCCACCGAGAGGCCGGAAAAGTCCCGCTCCGTGAAGAGGTCGACGGGGCTCCAGGCGGTCCCCTTGCCGTAGTTGACGATCTGGCGGCCCGCGGTCACGGAGAAGCCCTCGGCGGTCCACTTCACGAAGGCCGTGCGGACCCGGGCGGCCAGGACGGTTTCCGCGTTCGACAGGACCCCGGGGGAGTAGAGGGTATCCGTGGGGACGCCGCCGGGAAGGGCCGCGGCCGCCGCGAAGGCTTCGGCGGAGGCCCCGGCCAGCAGGGCCGCCTCGGCGGAGAATTCCGCCCGGAGGACCGGGCCCCGGGCCCGCAGGGTCGCCTCCAGGGTGGTCGCCGAGCCGTAGGATCCACCCGCGGAGGATCCCGACTCCGACGCCGCCGCGAAGGCCTGCTGGGTCAAGGAGCCGCCCAGGGTCCAGGAGGACTCCTGGGCCGCCCCGGGAACGGCGACGGCCAGGAGCAGGGCAAGGACGGCGACCGGGACGAGGCCCGCGTCCGCCGCGATCCGGGGGCGGGCGACGCCCCCCCGCCCATATCGCCGGCTCGTCACTTCGTCAACTCCGCCATGCTGAACCGGGATTCCGGTATGCGGGCGTCCAAGCGGAGGTCTTCCAGGACGAAGACCGTGCGGGTGTCCTTGCGCAGCTTGTTCACCATCTCGGTGCGGACGGGGTACCACCGGCCTCCGACGTTCCGGACCTCCAGGGAACGGCTCTCCTTGAGGAGGCGGCCGCTCCGGGCGTACATCTCGCCCTTGAGGCTCACGTACCGCTCCTTGTCGACCCAGACGAGCCGGCGGTCGTAGGAGGCGGTGGGTACCGTGGCCTTCAGTTCCAGGACCCAGGCGGGCCGCCCTTCCACGGATTCCTCCCGGAGTACCGAGGCCGTGTACTTTTCCAGGAGGGCGTCGGACTCCATGGCGTCCTCGTAGGAGACGTCGCTGCCCATCATGCCCTCCCGGAGCAGGTGGCCGGAGATCTTCACCGTGTCCTGTTCCTTGGGGAAGTACATCCACAGGTTCTTGTCCAGCTTGAGCATCCGGGTTCCCCGGTCCTCGGGGTTCGTGAACTCGACGAAGGCCTTGCTGTCCCCGACGGCCCAGGCCTTCATGGTCTTCACCCGGGTCTCCCCGCCCAGGACGATCTCCATCCGGCCGGTGTACTCGATGGACTGGAAGGCCTGGTTGTCGTCGACCTTCCGCAGGATTTCCGAGGCGCTCTGCCCGAAGGCCGTCGAGGCGGCCAGGGCGATCATGGAAGCGATCAAGATTCGTTTCATGTCCAGTCCTTTCACACGCTCCGTATCGCGTCGATGGGGTTCATCCGGGCGGCGCTGCGGGAAGGCAGGAGGGACACCGTGGCCGCCACGACCGATCCCAGGGCGAAAAAGGCCAGGCCCAGGGCGGGATTGACCGAGGGATAGACGATGTTGTCCATGGGCCAGTCGAAGCCCGCCATGGACCGGGAGAAGTCCATGCCGACCTTGCTGAGGGCGAAGTTCATCGCCAGGCCCAGAATCACGCCCACCGCGGACCCGGCCATGCCCAGGAGGGTCCCCTCCATCAGGAAGAGTTTCAGGATGTCCCCCTTGGGCATTCCCATGCTCTTCAGGATGCCGATCTCCTTGCGCCGCTCCAGGACCACCATCATCATGATGTTCGTGATGATGAAGGCTCCCAGGAAGGCCACGACCACGTAGATGTACATGTACATCGTCTCGGCCATCCGCACGAAACGGGGG
>CALMRC010000079.1 GCA_937873275.1 uncultured Spirochaetota bacterium | reverse complement strand
GCCATCTCGGCCCTGGCCTTCGGGGACGGCCTTTCCAGCCTGGTGGGCCGCCTGTTCGGCACCGTCCGCATCCCCTTCACGGGGGGCAAGTCCCTGGAGGGCAGCCTCACGTGCTTCCTGGCCGTCTGGGCCGCGGCCTACGGCCGGACGGGGGACCCCGCTGGGGCCCTCGCGGTGGCGGGCGCGGCCACGGTGGCGGAGGCCCTGCCGACCCGGGACCTGGACAACCTCGTCCTTCCCCTGGTCGTCGGCCTGGCCGTGCGATTGATCTACCTTTAAACGGGCGCTCGGAATCCTCCGGCCTCCGCCCCGTCTCGGGGCTAGAGCCAGAGGTAGTAGGCGTGGATCCGGCGCAGGAAGAGGATCGTACCCGCAACGAGCCCCAGGGATCCCAGGACGACCGAAGCCGGGGACGCGGAAGCCCGGAGCATCTGTCCGCCCGCGAAGGCCAGGGCGCAGCCCAGGGCCGCCCAGCGGTATCCCCCCTCTCCCGTCATCCGCGCCGCGATCAGGTAGTTCGTCACGGTGCCCAGGAAGCTTGCCGCCGAGAGGAATCCGAAGAGCCGGGCGTATCCCACCCGCTGGAGCAAATCGGCCCCGAAGGAGCCCGTGTTGACGGGGAGTCCCGTGCCCAGGGCCAGGGCGGCCAGGAGGACGGCGCCGATCGGGACGGTTTGCTTGTCCTCGGAGTATCCCACGGAGTACAGGGAACCCGCGAACAGGGAAAAGATACCCAGGAACCGCAGGGACAGTAGGAGCCGGGTGACGAGGTTCCATTCCAGGTAGGTGACGCCCCGGAGGGCGCCCCGCAGGGACTCGGCCCGGAGGGCCTCCGCGGAAAGGGCCAGGGCCCAGAAGGCGAAGAAGAACAGCTCCATGGAAACCGTCCGGGAATACCGGAAGCTGAGCAGGAAGAGCACCGTGATCCCGTACGCCGAGCAGAGTACCCCCGCCGCGATCGCCAAGGCGCCCGGATGCCGGGAGAGGATCGAGGACTCCGCGCCGGGCGCGGGAAAACCGGGCAGACGGCCCGCCGCGGAGAGGGCGTCCGGCCCGATGGAGAGGAAGGCCGCGACGGATACCGCCGCGAAGGCGAGGGAAAGTATCCAGCACAGGCGGTAGGTCCTCGTCCGGGATGCGAGCGTCATGGATCGAGCTTACTACGAAGCGGCCGCGAAAAAAAGCGGTTGATGGGATCGCCCCGCGTACCGATAAATTCGCTAGGAGTAAACCGGATGAAACGGATGCAAGCGCTCTTCCTGGCTTTCGCCCTGGCCGCGGCTCCCCTGTGGGCCGGCGACGTGGCGTTCTTCGTCAACCTCGGATTCTCCCCCGATTCCGCATACTACATGTTCGGACAGTACGGCGTGGACACCCGGACCGGGACGCCCTACGCGGAAACCTATATCGTGGATACAAAAGCGAACGACTTCGTCCGCAAAGGCACGGCCCGCATGACCTACGCGGTCCGTCCCGAACCCGGACAGGACCCGGCCGCCGCCTTCTACGCCCTCCTGGCCGACCAGGGGGCCGCCAAGCTACGGGAATACAGGATCGATCCCCTCCGGCAGGGGCGCATCGTATACCTCCTGGTGAACGGCCAGACCCCCTCGGACGCCCTCTCCTTCAAGGACTACAAGACGGACTCCCAGTGGGAAGTCCTGCTCCGTCCCGTGTCCACCCAGACCGACGGGGAGGTCACCTCCTCGTTCGGCATCTCCGTGTCCGTCACCTCCAAGGCCGGCGCGGTCAAGCGGTTCGAGGCGGGCAACCCCGGCATCAAGCGCAAGGGAGTCCGGGGCTACGCGATCCGGCGCATCCTGGTGACCCCGGACGAGAAGACCGTGGTCTTCATCGTGGAGAAGCGGGTCGCCGAGAAGGACGGGGACTCGGTGCGCTACATGGTGGAGACCGTCCGGATCCCGTAACCGCTTCCGGAACTCACCACGGAGTTCACGGAGGGCACGGAGAAAAGACCGGGCAAGAACATGGTCGAAGCGAACCTCGGCTGAGTTTCCTGGTATTCGACGATGCCCGCAGGGCTTCGTCGCCGAGAGGCCGCGGATGCGGCCTCTCGCGGCCTCGCGCTGATTCCTGTACAGGTTGAATCCCGCCCGCGTTTTCCGCTATCATCCCTCATCCATTCTCCGAACAAGGAAGCATCATGGCCGAGAAGATCACCAGCCGCGCGGTCGACTATTCCCAGTGGTATATCGACATCGTCCTCAACGCGAAACTCGCCGACTACTCGCCGGTGAAGGGCTGCATGGTCGTCCGGCCCCGGGGATACGCGATCTGGGAGCGCATCCAGGCCGAGTACGACCGCCGCTTCAAGGAGACGGGCCATCAGAACGCCTACTTCCCCCTCCTCATCCCCATGAGCTTCCTGAAGAAGGAGGCGGAGCACGTGGAGGGCTTCGCCCCCGAGCTGGCCGTGGTCACCCACGGGGGCGGGGAGGAGCTCGAGGAGCCCCTGGTCATCCGGCCCACCAGCGAGACCATCATCTGGTCCAAGTACAAGGACTGGATCCAGTCCTGGCGGGACCTGCCCCTGCTGTACAACCAGTGGTGCTCGGTGCTCCGCTGGGAGAAGCGCACCCGCCTCTTCCTCCGCACGGCGGAGTTTCTCTGGCAGGAGGGACACACGGCCCACGAGACCGAGAAGGATGCCGTCGAGGAGACCATGCGGATGCTCGACGTCTACCGGGAGGTCGCGGAACGGCACCTCTGCCTGCCGGTCATCGCCGGGAGGAAGAGCGACGCCGAGAAGTTCGCGGGCGCCGTGGCCACGTACTGCATCGAGGCGATGATGCAGGACCGCAAGGCCCTCCAGGCGGGGACCAGCCATTTCCTGGGCCAGAACTTCGGCAAGGCCTTCGAAGTCCAGTTCCAGACCCGGGACGGGGGGCTCGACTACGCCTGGGCCACCAGCTGGGGGCTCTCGACCCGCCTGATCGGCGCCATCATCATGACCCACTCGGACGACAAGGGTCTGGTCCTTCCGCCCTCCCTGGCGCAGGAGCAGGCCGTCATCGTCCCGATCTACAAGACCGACACCAAGTCCGCCGTCCTCGATTACGCCGCGCGGATGGAAGCCTCCCTCAAGGACGCGGGGATCCGGGTCGTCACGGACACGGACGACACGAGTTCCCCGGGCTGGAAGTTCGCGGAGTGGGAGATGCGGGGAGTGCCCGTGCGGATCGAGGCGGGACCCCGGGACATGGAGGCCGGCAAGGCCGTCCTGGTGCGCCGGGACACCGGGGAGAAGACCGTCATCGCGGCCTCCGAGGCCGCCGTCCGGGTCCGGGAGCTTCTGGACGCCATCCAGAAGAACCTCTACGAGCGGGCCAAGGCCTTCCGCCTTGCGAACACCCGGGACGTCTCGGACTACGAGGAGATGAAGGCCTTCTACGGAAAGGCCGGCGAGGAGAACGAGGGCACCGCCACGGCCCGGGGCGGCTTCGCCCGGGCCCTCTGGTGCGGGAGCCGGGAGTGCGAGGCGAAGCTCAAGGCCGAAACCAAGGTCACCCTGCGCTGCATGCCCCTGGACGACCAGGATCACATCGAGGGGAAGTGCGCCCTCTGCGGCTCCCCCGCGAAATTCAGGGCGATCTTCGCACGAAATTACTGAGAGTCGGCGCCCGGGGAGGTTCCGGGCGATCGACGAAGCCCGGCTTCGTCGCCGCGGCTACTGCCGCCCTATCCCCGGCGGCCCGGGATGCCGACACTAGAAGGGCGGGCCGTCCGGGACTATCCCTGGCCTTTTCCGGACGGCCGCGATACCCCCGTTCCGCCCGTCCAGGAGGCCCGATGGCACCCGCACCCCGATCCACATCGAATCCCGACCTCCCTTCCCGGAGTGGTTTCGACCGTCGTGCCGCGGTCCTCCTCTGCGCGGTCCTTCTGTCCGCCGCGAGCTGCACCCGCCGCCCCGCGCCGGAAGTCCCGGAGCCGTACCCGGAGTCCTTCGCCCGGGGCGCCGTCCTCCGCCTGGCCGGAAGCGGCCTGGCCGCCCCGGAGCCGGGCGCCGTTTCCGTCCCGCCGGGCCTGCCGGCCGGGGTGGCTCCCTCGGTCGCGGCCCTCGCGGCGGTGGACGGCAGGACCGCGGTCCTGGCCCTGAACCGGACGGGACTGGCGGTGCTCCGGATCGATCCCGAAAACCGGCGTTACCGGATCGAGCCCCTGGGGACCGGGGAGGAGTTCGCCGGCCGGACCGTGGGGGGACTCTTCGTCCGGGACGGAAGGGCGTTCTGCCTGCTCTACCGGGATCCCCTGTTCGAGACCCTGCCTCCCCGGGATCCCCCGTCGATCCTCCTGGAGGCGGATCCCGGGAATCCGGGTGCCGTGTCCCGGCCCTTCGACCTGGGCCTGGGGCCGGAGGCCGCCGGGCTCTTCGCCCTATTCCCCCAGCCCGACGGCTCCTGGAGCCTCCAGCTGCGAGTCCCCGTGAAGGACGGGTTCGAGAGCTCCTTCCGGCGATTCGAACCCGGGTCCGGAGCCGTCCGGGCGCTTTCGCGGCAGGAGTTCGAGGAGACCCTGACCCCCCGGCTCCTGTCCACGGCCCCCGACGTTCTCCGGAGGGCTGCCCGGGCCCTGGCCCCGGAGGGATGTCCGGCCCTGGTCTCGGTCTCCCTGCCGGACGGAAGCCGGGGAGCCTTCGCGTTCGGGGAGGGGGATCCGGAGGAAACGGTGGAGCTCCGGGGGGCGGTCACGGACCGGGGCGCGGCCCTGGTAGCCTGGAACGCCGTGGCCGTCACGGCCCGGGAGGACGGGGAATCGGCCTTCCGACTGCCGTCCCCGATGCCGGGAGCGGTGTACCGGGACGCGGTGCCCCTGGAGGGGGCCGTCCTGGCGGCCTGGGAGGTCGGAGTCTTCCCGAACATCGAGGAGTCCGGGGTGGTCTTGCTTCCGGCGCCGTGAGTGGTATAGTTTCGGGTGGAGGGCCCATGAAACGCACCTTCCTGGCCGCGGCCTGTCTCCTGTCCATCCTCCCGGGATTCGCCCTGGATCCCGAGTACGTGATCCCCCGGATCGGGGTCCTCCTGATCAACAACGTCGTGACCGGGGAGGTCGGAGCCCCGGACGCCCTGGTCAACACCCTCGGGGCGTCCGTCAGCATGCCGTTCCGGAAGAACCCGCGGTTTTCCTTCGACCCCGGGCTGGACATCTACTGGACCAAGTACGAGTGGGGCGCCGACCTGCGGGCCCACCCGACGGAGCTGGAGACCGCGGACGCGGGCTTGGTGGTGGGGGCCCTCCTGGACGCTCCGGTCTTCTGGAAATGGGAGATCGCGGACCGCTTCGAGGCCCTCCTGGGGGGCGGGGGGTCCCTGGTCCTACGGGCGACGTTCCGAACCGCCGGCTCGAGTTCTACCGAGGATATCCGCTCGATCGGCTCGTGGTTCTACCAGGGCCTCCGGTTCTTCTATCCGAACGCCCAGGTCCGGCTGGCCTACCGCCTGCAGGAGAGGTTCACCTTCGAGTTCGTCCTGCGGGGCTTTTTGCCCCTGTTCAACGCCTGGGACCCCGACGCCCCGTCCTTCTTCGACCACGCGATGCTGAACGCCGCCATGGGGCTCCGGGTCCGACTTCCCTAGGTCTCCGCGTCCCGGTTCCCGTCCCGCTCCAATCGCCGGAGGAATCCGTCCTTGGAGACGAAATTGCTCTCCGCCGAGAGGCGGCCCCGCCGGTAGTACCGGACGTAGGGGATTTCCCGGTTGCCCAGGCGGTCCTCCTTGAAGGCCAGGAAATCCTCGAAGAAGGGTTCCCGGTCGTACTCCACGTAGTGGATCCGACGGTCCGGGGAATCGGGCAAGTCCTCGAGGTAGGAGCGCATCCAGGTCCACTGGGGACACCAGGATTGGGTGAGGACCAGGGCTACGGAGCCGGCGGCTCCGATCACCTCCGGCCCGAACTCGCCCCGGGCCAGGGCGGCCCGGCACTGCTCCTCGGTCAATCGGATGATCATGCCGGAAGCGTACCCGAGCGGGAGCGGAGGTTCAAGCCACCGGGGCCTTCCCGGAAAGCGCCTCTTCCACGGTTTTCCGGAGGAGGCCCGGGGCCAGGGGTTTCAGGAGGTAGGCGAAGGGCTTGGTCCGGGCGGCTCGATCCTGGGAACCCCGGCCGGGATAGGCGGTCACAAAGATGACCGGGGCGTCCGAGAGGACGCGCAACCGCTCCGCGGCGTCCACTCCGTCCGTGAAACTGGCCAGGCGGATATCCATGATGACGAGGCTGGGTTTCCACCGGAGAACGGCCGGAAGCACCGCGTCCCCGGAGGCGATGACCTCGGGCACGTCGTAGCCCGCGGCTTCCAGGGTTTCCTGCATCTCCATGGCGGCCAGAGGCTCATCCTCCACGACGAGAATTCGGGATCTGTCCATGCGTACCCCTACGAGTAAAAGGTTAACATTCCCAAATTTCGTTTTTCGCTTCGGAACCCGAACCGGTCGGAGATGGGATCCGTACTGGTAAAAGCTCGAGAACCTCCATACGTTACACCCTTTCGACGTTCCAGGCAAGGGTGGATCCCGCGGCGGCCGGCACCGCCCCGTCCATCTCCTCCGGCACCGTCCAGGGTTCCCGGGTCAGCCGGATCCGGCCCCGGTTGGGCGGAAGGCCGTAGAACCGGGCACCCCGGAAGGAGACGAAGGCCTCCAACCGATCCAGGGCTTCTTCCTCCTCGAAGACGGCGGCCAGGAGGGGTAGGGCGACGGGGGCCGCGTAAACCCCGGCCGGTGCCTCCCCGGACTCCTTGAGCCCCCGGGGATGGGGGGCGGAGTCGCTGCCGAAGAAGACGCGATCGCAGGAGAGGACGGCCTTCCGCAGGGCGTCCCGGTGGGTGCGGTCCTGTAGGACGGGCTTGCAGAACAGATGGGGTCGGAGGGCCCCCCCCGCCAGGTCGTCGGTCGTGAAGGAAAGGTGGTGGGCCGTGACCGTGGCGCCCAGGCGGTCGGGACCGGCCAGGACGAACTCGGCGGCCTCCCGGGTGGAGAGGTGCTCCAGGACGACGCGGAGACGGGGATGGTCCGCCAGGAGTCCGCGGAGCACCGGAAGGAAGGCCCGTTCCCGCTCCAGGACCGGGGCCTCGGGATCCTCCCCGTGGACGGAGAGGACCATTCCCGTCTCCTCCAGGGCCTCCAGGGCGTCCCGGATCTCCCGGGGGGTTGGGATCCCGTCCCGGGAGTGGGTGGTGGCCCCCGCGGGGTAGTACTTCCCGACCCGGGCGCCCGCCCGGGCGCAGGCGCGGACGGTGTCGGCCGACATCCCCGGGAAGAGCTTGATGCTCAGGACCAGGTCCAGACCCGGGGCCGCGGCCCGGACCTTCTCCGCGTAGGCGGCGAGGGTTTCTGGATCCGCCAGGGGCGGCAGGGTGTTCGGCATGGGAAGGGCCCGGTCGAAGAAGGCGGAAGTCCTCCGGACGTACTCTCCCATGCCGGGTCCGGACCGGAAATGGACGTGGAAGTCGTCCGGAGCCCGGAGAAGGAGGTCACGCATCGAAATAGAATCCCGCCAGGGAGACGTCGTCCTCGAACTGGGTGCGGCCGCAGGCGGCCCGTACGGCCTCGACGATCCCCTCCACCCCGGGAGGCTCGGAGCGGAGATGCGTCTCCGCCAGGATGCCCAGGAACTCCGGTAGGCCCAGGATCCTGTCGTCCGAGCGGCGGGTCTCGTAGATCCCGTCGCTGAAGAGGTAGAGGGCGGATTTCGGGGGGACCTCCGCCTCGGCGCAGCGGTAGGCGGCCCGGTCGTCGACGCCCACCGCGGGTCCCTCGGTGCGGAGTTCCCGGACCGGGGCGCCCGGGGCCAGGAGGGCCGCGGGAGGGGCTCCCGCGCTGGCGTACCGGAGCCGGCGGGTCTTCGGGTCCCAAAGTCCGAACCAGGCCGAAAAGTAGAGGCAATTCTGGTCCTCGCTCCGGTAGGAGGCGTTGAGATCCGCGAGGATCGCCCCGGGGTCCCAGAGGACCGGGTCCGCCCGGGATTGGGAGTTGATCCGGTTCAGGAGGCTCACGGACAGGAGGGCGGCCTCGATCCCGTGGCCGCTTACGTCCAGCATGTACAGGCCCACCCGGCCGTCCCGGAGCCGGGCGTATCCGAAGCCGTCCCCCCCGAGGTCCCGGGAGGGCAGGAAGATCCAGTCCGTGCGGAGATCCGGCCAGCGGACCCTTCGGGGGAGCAGGCCGCGGACGTAGTCCGCCGCGCGCCGAAGCTCCGCGGTCAGGCGGCGTTGGGCCGCGGCGACCGCCTGGATGGAAAGCCGCTCCCGGGCCTTGAGGCGGTTCCGTTCCAGGCAGGACTCGATCCGGGCGCGCAGGACGACGGGATCGAACTCCCGGGGAAGATAGTCCTCCGCCCCCAGCCGGAGGCAGCGGGCCACGCTTCCGGACTCCTCCAGGGCGGAAATCACGATGATGTGGAGATCCCGATGCTGGGGATTCGCCTTGACGCTTTCCAGGAACTGGTAGCCGTTCATCCCCGGCATCATGACGTCCAGGAGGACCAGGTCGTAGGATCCCTGGTCCAGGGCTTCCAGGGCGGAGGCGCCGTCCGGGACCTGGTAGACCACGTGGCCCTGGCGTTCCAGGTGCCGGGTCAGGATCTCCCGGTTGAAGGCGTCGTCGTCCACCACCAGGATGCTGCCGGCGAGGCGCGAGGGTCCCGCGGATTCCTCGATCCCCGCCAGGGCGTCCTCGGAGAGGGATTCCTCGTCGAAGTCCAGGGACAGGGCGCTCTCGAAGAGCTCCGCGGTGCCGTTGGCCGCCTCCAGGATCTTCCGTAGATCCGGAAGGTAGAGGGAATGATCCTCGGACTGGCAGGCGCGTTTGGCCGCCTGGATCTGGGTGATGGTGTCGTAAAGGAAGCCGTAGATCCTGCGCTTCAGGACCTCCCGATCCTCCGATGCCGGGGCAGCCTCCCCGGGATTCGCGAAGAACTGGAGAAGGGGTTCCCGGAGGGTCAGGGCCGTTTCCCGGAGATTCCCGAATACGGCCTCCAGCTCGGCCTCCCTCCGTCCGGAGGCGTCCTCCAGGAGGATGTCCGCGTAGCCCACGATGTGGTTCAGGAGGGTGCGGATCTCGTGGCGTATCCTGGTTCGGGAATCCGGGGTCGTCATCCGGCCTATGTCCGTTCGGCGTGCTCTTCGGCGTACTTGCGGAACTCTTCCTCGGTCATCGTATCCGCATATAGGGGGTACAGGGCCTCGATCAGCTCCTCGAGGGTCGGGAATTTAGCTCCGTCCATCTTGAACGCCATCGTCGTGCCTTTCCAGATTTGCCGCTCGGTCAGGGTATGGGGGGGCGTATCCAACTATAGCGGATGGGGCGGGAGGGATCAATCCGGGGAAGTGAATGGGTGAATGGGTGAATGGGATGGGGTGCCTGTTGCCTAATCGCCCTCCGGCTCGATAGAGTAGCCCCATGTACAAGTACCGAATCGAGGGAGGATTCCCCATCAAGGGGCGCCTCCGGGCCGCCGGGAACAAGAACGCCGCCCTTCCCTGCATCGCCGCGGCCCTCCTGGCGGAGGAGCCCGTCATCCTGCGCAATATACCGGAGATCGAGGACGCCCAGGTCATGCTCGAGACCGCGACCCGCCTGGGGGCGACGGTGGAACGGCTGGGCCCCGGTACGTGGAGGATCGACGCCTCCGGTCCCTTGGCCGGGGAGATCCCCGAGGAACAGTCCCGGAAGATCCGGGCCTCCATCCTCTTCGCGGGCCCCCTCCTGGCCCGAACGGGCCGCTGCATCCTGCCTCCCCCCGGGGGCGACGTGATCGGCCGGCGCCGGCTGGACACCCACCTCCTGGCCCTGGAGGAGCTGGGCGCCCGGATCGAGGTGGACGGGAAGTTCGTCTTCACCGCCAACAAGCTGGTCGGGGCGGACGTCTTCCTGGACGAGGCTTCGGTCACCGCCACGGAGAACGCGGTCATGGCCGCGGTTCGGGCCGAGGGACGGACGATCCTGCGGAACGCGGCCAGCGAGCCCCACGTCCAGGATCTCTGCCGGATGCTGGCGGGCATGGGGGCCTCCATCTCCGGCATAGGATCCAACATCCTGGAGATCCAGGGGGTCCCGGGCCTCGGGGGGACGGACTTCTCGATCGGGCCGGATTTCATGGAGATAGGTTCCTTCATCGGCCTCGCCGCGGTGACCCACGGGGAGCTGGATATCGAGGGGGTGCGCCCCGACGAGCTCCGGATGATCAAGCTGGGCTTCTCCAAGCTGGGGATCCGGTGGACCGTGGAGGGGGACCTGCTCCGGGTGCCCGCGGGCCAGGCCCTCAAGGTGGTGCCGGACCTGGGAGGCCAGATCCCCAAGATCGACGACGCGCCCTGGCCGGGATTCCCGCCGGACCTGACCAGCATCATGACCGTGGTGGCCACCCAGGTGGAAGGCACCAGCCTGATCCACGAGAAGATGTTCGAGTCCCGGATGTTCTTCGTGGACAAGCTCATCGGCATGGGGGCCCGGATCATCCTCTGCGACCCCCACCGTGCCGTGGTGTCCGGCCCGTCCCGGCTCTCGGGGTCCGAGCTCGTGTCCCCGGACGTGCGGGCGGGCATGGCCATGGTCATCGCGGCCCTCTGCGCGGAGGGCACCAGCGTCATCAAGAACGTCTACCAGATCGAGCGAGGCTACGAGCGCATTACCGAGCGCCTGCGCTCCCTGGGCGCCCGGATCGAGCGCATCGAAGACTGCTGAGTCCGGGCCGACGGGCCCGGAATCGCTGAGCCCGCGACGTCCCGGGACGTCGGACACGAGCCACTAGCCCCGGCGAAGGGCTTCGTAGGCTTCCCGGGCCTCCCGGAACCTGTCCGGATCCCCGGCGGGGCCGTCGGGATGGTAGAGCCGGGACAGCCGCTTCCAGGCCTTTCGAACCTCCTCCCGCGGCGATCCCGGGGGCAGACCCAGGATGTCCCAGGCGTCCCGGTACTCCGGGAAATGCCGGGCCCGGGCCGCCCGGACTTCCGCCTCCGGAACCCCCAGGGCGGCCAGCCGCGCCGAGGTGTCCAGCTCCTTCCCGGGATCGAGTCCCTCCCCCGTGAGCTTCCGCAGGGCGAAGAAGGCGTCCGCCGCCAGGGACCGGAGGGCGGGATCGGCCCGGCCGTCGAAGGCGGCGGAGAACAGGGCGATGCAGCGGTCCAGGTCCTCCCCCGGGCGGATCACCAGGGCGGCCCGGGCCGTCCAGGACGCCAGGCGGGGGGGAGCCGGGGCGAAGCCCCGGAGGGCCCGGCCGGCGGCCTCGGGGGGAGCCCCGAGCCTGCGGGCCTCCGCGGCCGCCAGGCCCGCGAGCAGGGCCGCCCCCGGGGCGGGTTCCGTCCGGGGGGGCGGGGCGGAAACGGGGTCCTGAAGGTAGGCCGAGAGTTCCGTTCTCAGGATCTGGCTG
>CALMRC010000078.1 GCA_937873275.1 uncultured Spirochaetota bacterium | reverse complement strand
CATGAAGCTCTGGCAGAAGCGCATGATCTCGTTGTCGCTCTTGCCGTTGGGATCGAAGTCCGAACCGCCCTTGCCGCCGCCCATGGGGAGGCTGGTGAGGGAGTTCTTGAAGGTCTGCTCGAACCCGAGGAACTTGAGGGTGGAGAGCTGGACCTTCGGGTGGAAGCGGATGCCGCCCTTGTAGGGGCCGATGGCGGAGTTGAACTGGACGCGGTAGCCCCGGTTGACGTGGTACTCGCCCTTGTCGTCGATCCACGGAACCCGGAAGAGGATGGAGCGCTCGGGTTCGACGATGCGCTCGAGGATGCGCTGGGCCTTGTACTTCGGCTCCGCCTCGATGAGGGGTTCGATGGACTCCAGCACCTCCTCCGCGGCCTGGAGGAACTCGGTCTCCCAGGGGTAGCGGGCCTTGAGGCCGTCCAGGACCTCCTTGATATATGCGTTCACGATGCCCTCCTTGTTGGACATACGCGTGTTTGGTGATCGAAGGGCTCACCGGCCCTTCCTGGGACTATCTTACCCGGCTTTCCGCATTTGGGCAAGGCAGGAAAAGCTTGTCATAAAATGAAATACTTTACGTAGTAACGGATAATTATGCGTCTCGGAAGGGCCGGGTCCGCTCTGATTCCGGACCTGCGGTCGGCCTCGTATAAGTATACATATATCTATAAATTACACACGATCAGCGGAGACGGCGGATCTCCTCGAAGAGGCCCGGCCAGACGGGTTCGCCCGTCGTCGTAGCCCCTCCCGCCCCGGCGGCTCCGGCCCCGGGGGGCGTGCCGGCGGGGGCCCCGGTCCCCGGAGTCCCGGGTTCCGGCGGCTTGGGCTTCCGGACCACGGAATCCCCGAGATTCGATCGGTCCAGGTATCCGGACCGGCGGAGGATCCCCTCGGAGACCTCCTCGTCCGTCCGGGTCACCTCGATCTCCGCGGTCACGTCCGTCTCCTTGTAGGTGATGCCGATACCCTGGGAGTCCGGTACCAGGCTCCCCTTCCGCACCACCCGGAGGAGATCCCCCGCGGCCAGGCCGTCGTTCCGCCCCAGGTCCACGAGGACGGCGTCCCCGTTCCGGCGCAGGAGGGTGCCCCGGAGGGGGGGCGCGGATTCCAGGAGACCGGCCAGGTGGGAGACGGCCCGGGAAACCCGGTCGTTCCCGCTCCGGAGGGAGGAGAACGAGGAGGCGGGACTCCCGGTCCGGGCCACGTAGACGTCCAGGGACAGCCGGACGTCCCGCTCGGTCTCCTCGGTGCGGACCAGGCAGAACCAGTCCGCCCCGGCGTCCCGGGCCGTCCGGAAGGCGTCCGCGAAAGATCCCGCGCTTCCGGTCGACGGCAGCACCTCGAACCGGGCGGAGCGGGCAAGCTCGTCCCGGAGGGCCCGGGTCAGCACCGATCCCACCTCGGGATGGTAGGCCGGCCCCGGGGAGGGCAGGGCGAACAGGATGACGCGATAGGGGCGCTTGGCCAGGAGAAGCTGGTCCAGGCCCCAGGAGCGGCCGACGGCCCCCGTGAGGGCGCTGGCGTAGTTCTCCGCGGCGTCCAGGATCCCGGGATCCGCCTTGTCCAGGGACTTCAGGAATTCCAGCTCCGCGAGGTAGGAGGACGGCCGTCCCCGGAGCCGGAGGAGCTCCGCGTAGCGTTCCCGGCCCGGCTTGGAGTAGGGATCCACCTTGAGGCCCCGCCGGTACTCGGACAGGGCCCGCTCGTACTCCCGGTTGGACTCGAACTGCCGGCCCCGGGCGAATCGTTCCGCGGCGACCCGGGATCGGCGGGGATCCTCCACCGGGGTGGCGTCGATCACGAGATCCTCCAGGGCCCGCCGGGCGACCTCGTCGTCCGGGCGCAGGGCCAGGGCGGCCTCGAAGGCGTAGACCCCGGGATCCGTCTGGCCCAGCCGGGTCCGGGCCACCCCGAGGGTGTACCAGGCCAGGGCGTCGCCCCGGTCCCGGGCGACCGCGGCCTCCATGAGCGTGGCGGCCGTCCCGGGATCCCCGGATTCCAGGAGAAGGGAAGCCAGGAGCCGACGGGCTTCCCCGTAGGACGGGCGGATCTCCAGGGCCGAGCGGGCCCGGTCGACGGCCTCCCGCACACGGCCGCCCCGGGCCGCCAGCCGGGCCGCGACGTACTGGGTCCGGGCATCCTGGGAATGGTACCGAAGGGCGCTCTCGATGTACGTTTCCGCGTCCCGGTCGCGCCCGGCGTCCGCGGAGATCAGGGCCAGGGACAGGAGGGCCCGGGCGTTCCGGGGGGAAATGCGCAGGCTTTCCAGGAGGCGGGTCCGGGCGTCCGTGGAGCGGCCGGACCGGAGGTCCAGCAGGGCCAGCCCGAACCGGGCTTCCAGGTCGTTCGGGAGCCGGGCCAGGACGGCCCGGAAAAGCTCCGCGGCCTTCCCGGAGTCCCCCAGTCCGATGCGGATGAAGGCCTCCATGGACAGGAGGGCCGGATCGTCCCCCTTGAGACGCCGGGCTTCGGTGACCCGGGTCAGGGCCTGGCCGTATTCCTCCAGGGCGTAATAGGATTCCGCGAGCCCCTGGACGGCGTCCGTATAGGCGGGATTCAGCTTCAGGGCGGCTAGGTACAGTTCTATCGCGCCGAACCAGTCCTCCGCGAGCCGCGCCTCCGCGGCCCGGCGGACCAGGGCGGGAGCGTCCGCCCCGGCCTGGGCGGATACCCCGGGGCAGGACAGCCCCAGGAAGACGGCGGCCAGCAGGATCTGCGCGGCCGGGCCGAGGGGCCGGGATCGGCGGGCGGGGACGGTCATGGCTCCCCGGCTTCCTCGGGCGTCCGGACCATCTTGACCGAGGTGATGCGGTGTCCGTCCATCTCCTGGATGACGAAATCCCACTTGTTCCAGGACGCCTTCTCATACCGGGCGGGAATCTTTCCGAAGAGGTCGAAGACGAAGCCCCCGAGGGTGTCGAACTCCTCCACGGGCAGGGCCGAGCCGATCTCTTCGTTCAGGTCCTCGATGTTCACCCGGGCGTCGCAGAGCCAGATCCCGTCCCCCAGGGCCACGATGTCCTCCCGTTCGTTGTCGAACTCGTCCTGGATGTCCCCGACGATCTCCTCGATGATGTCCTCCATGCAGACGATCCCGGACACTCCGCCGTACTCGTCGATGGCCCCGGCGATGTGGATCCG
>CALMRC010000077.1 GCA_937873275.1 uncultured Spirochaetota bacterium | reverse complement strand
CCGGCCTCCGGTCCGTCCCTAACGCCCCCCGGCTCCGAGGCCGATACTGGATAAGGTATGACAGCCACTGCCGTGCTCGATTGCGTAGGAATCGGCGAACTCGCCCTCGCTCCCCTGGGGGGAGGGGCGTCCGCCCTGGACCGGGTCCTGGACAAGGCCCGAGGCCTGCCGGGGGTCGCTGAGGTCGTCCTGGTATCCGACCGGGACCTGCCCGGCTCTCCGGGGCCGGTCGTGAAGGTCCCCGGTCCCGGTTCCCGTCCCTTCCTCGATGCCCTGTCCGAGATCGCGACCCGCTGGTCCGGGCGGGAAGCCCTGGTCCGGGTACGGGGGGACGGTCCCTTCTTCGACCCGGCCCTGGCGTCCCGGATGCTGGAGGATTTCCGCCGATACCGGGCGGAGTACTTCTTCGCCGACGGCTTTCCCGTCGGGATCGCCCCGGAGATCCTCTCCCCTCGGATCCTGCCGGCCCTGCGGGTCTTGGCGGACAAGGCTCCCGAACCTCTGGGGGACGAGGGCCTCTTCGCGGTCCTCCAGAAGGACATCAACTCCTTCGACCTCGAGACGGAGATCTCCCGGGTCGACCTCCGGGAATACCGCCTGTCCCTGACCTGCGACACCCGGCGCAACCGGATGGTCTGCGAACGGCTCCTGGCCCTGGGAGCCGAGGACGCGGAGTCCATCCTGGACCGGGTACCCGCCAACCTCTCCCTGCTCCGGACCCTCCCGGCCTTCCTATCCGTGCAGGTAACGGGGGGCTGTCCCCAGGCCTGCTCCTATTGCCCGTATCCCCGGTTCGGCGGGGACATCACGACCCGGCGGGACTTCCTGCCCGTCGAACGGTACGCCCGGCTCATGGACGAGGCGGCCGAGTTCTGCGGGGACGCCGTGGTGGACTTGTCCCTCTGGGGGGAGCCCTCGTTCCATCCCGACTTCCCGGCCCTGGTTCGATCCACCCTCCGCCACGACGGGCTCTCCCTGATCGTGGAGACCTCCGGGGTGGGGTGGGGTACGGAGGTGCTGGAAAAGGCCGCCGCCCTGGCGGACCGTCGGATGGACTGGATCGTCTCCCTGGACGAGACCGATCCCGACGCCTACGCCCGCCTCCGGGGACCGGGCTTTTCGGAAGCCCAAAATTGCGTCGAAACCCTGATGCGGCTCTTCCCGGGGCGGGTCCACGTCCAGGCCGTGCGGATGAGGGAGAACGAGGACCGACTGGAGGCGTTCTACCGGGGCTGGAAGGCCCGCACCGAGAACGTGATCATCCAGAAGTACGATTCCTTCTGCGGGGCCTTGCCGGACCGGGCGGTGGCGGACCTGTCCCCCCTGGACCGGAGGCCCTGCTGGCATCTCGCCCGGGATCTCTCCGTGCTCCTGGACGGTTCCGTTCCGGTCTGCCGGGAGTGCTGGGCCCCGGGGGCGCCGGAGGGCGCGGAGATCCTGGGCAACGTCTTCCGGGACGGCCTGGCCGCGGTCTGGGCCCGGGGGGACGGGTGGTTCCGGCGCCATGTCCAGGGGGACTATCCCGACATCTGCGGACGGTGCGATGAGTACCATACCTACAACGCTTAACGACCGGCCCGTCCCGTACACGGTGGTGGGCGGACAGAAGGCCGGGACCTGTCCGGAGGGACTGCCCGTGTCCGTGGTCCTCCTCAACCGGGGCAGCCGGCTCTACCGCGCCCAACTCCTGGCGGATCTGGAGCGGATCGGCTTCGACTCCATCCTCTCCATCGAGGCCGGACCGGAGACTCCCGACGTGGAATCCCTGTCCGGGCGCTTCCCCCAGGTCCGGTTCCTCTTCCTCCCGGAGGAGATCTCGCCGGGGGAGCGCATCAACCTGGGAATCCGGGAATCCTGCGGCCCCTACGTCTTCGTGCTCTGGAACGACCAGAAGCTCTCCACCGTCGGCCTGTCCAGCCGCTTCTTCGAACGCCTGTCGGAGCAGGACCTGCTCTGCGCGGCCCCCTTCCTCACCACCCGGGACGGCGAGCCGGCTCCCACCCAGATGGTCCCGGCCTTCGAGGGAACCCGCCTCCGGATCCTCCCCCTGGCCCCCCAGAAGGACGGGGACAAGACCCTCTTCCCCTTCGACGGTTCCGGGATCTACTCCCGGGAGCGCTTCGTGCGGACCGGAGGCTACGACGGGACCATCCCGGATCCCTGGTGGCAGAAGATGGATTTCGGATTCCGGGCCTGGCTCTGGGGGGAGGAGATCCGGATGGCGCAGGCCCTCCGGATGTGCTACGAGGGGAGTCTGCCCGCGGAGGACACGACCCCCGGGGCTTCCTACGGCCGATTCCACCTCAAGAACCTGGCGGTTCGGGTGCGGGAGGACGGCGGGAACCTTCCCCTGGGGGCCTTCCCGTCCTTCCTGATCCGGGCCTCCCGGGATCCCTTCCGGGCCGTCGCGGAGTTCCGGGCCTCCCGGGACTGGGTCCGGATCAACAAGTACCGGTTCCGCTGGGACGCCCGGAGCGTCGTGGATCTCTGGGAGCCCCTTTCGCCATGACCGGCATCGTCCTACAGGCTCGGTTGGGCTCCACCCGGCTTCCCCGCAAGGCCCTCCTGCCTTTCGGGGAAGGGACCCTCCTGGAATCCTGCCTCCGCCGCCTCTCCCGGGTGCCCGCGGACCTGCGCGTCCTGGCCACGGAAGCCGGCAGCGCCGCGGAGCTCGGCCCCCTGGCGGAGGCCCGGGGTTGGCTGGTCTTCGTGGGCTCCGAGGAGGACGTGCTGTCCCGGTACTGCGGGGCGATCCGGGAGTTCCGGCTCGACCGGGTCGTCCGGGCGACCGGGGACAA
>CALMRC010000076.1 GCA_937873275.1 uncultured Spirochaetota bacterium | reverse complement strand
GACAGGTCCGAGACCATCCGGGACAGCTCGCCCAGGCTCTTGGCGTTCTCGTTCAGGCGGTACTCCAGGGAATTGAGCACCCAGAACACGAAGTGGTTGTACTTCTGGTTGGCGTGGATCATCCAGACGATCTTCATGGAGACCAGGAAGATCCCGATCTCGACGGAGACCGCCGTGGGGAAGGGGTGCAGGGTCAGCTCCACGAGGAACAAGCCCACCACGAGGACGATGAACGCGATGTTGACCAGGGTGTCGATCCGGGAGTACCGGACCCCCCCGATGCGCCCGATGAGCTGCCGTATCCGGGCCCGTTCCCGGTTGAATTCCTCGATCTCCTCGTCCGCGCTCCTGCCCAATTCCGCCGGATCCATGCCGCCTCCCTGTTCCCCGCGTCCTTCCCGGGAGAAACCCGCGGCGCGGTCCTGGGTCGGATCCTGACACAGGTTTCCGGATGCGTCAAACGGAAATTTCCGGGGCTCCCGATGAGCCGGCCGCGTCTCGGACAACCCCGGCACGGTTTCGAGGACGATATCAGGGAGCGGCGCCGATCAGTCGGCGCATCCCGGCGGTCCCCTTCGAGAGCACCAGGTCGCGGACGGGGATCTCGTCGTAGCCTCCCGTGGCGTCCGGCTTCAGGCCCGCCCGGACCAGGAGCTCGAAAACCCGATCGTCCCCGGTACGCACCGCGACCTCCGGGGCCCAGTACTCGCCGCCCCCGGATTCCGAGGCCGGGTCCACACCCCGGTCCAGAAGGAGCTTGAGCGTCGTGTACAGGTCCTCGGCGTTGCCGCGCCTATCGTGGGCCAAGCGGAGCAGGACGGTGATAAGGGCCGATTGCCCGACGGGTCCGACGTCCACCTCAAGGCGGGGATTCGCCCCGGCGTCCAACATGCGGGCCGTGGAGGCCGCGGAGACGTGCCTGCTTTCCAACAGGATATGGAGGGGGGTGCGCCCTTCCCCGTCCCTCTGGTTGGGATTCGCACCGGCCCGGACGAGATTTTCGAATTCGTCGATCTTCCCTTCCTTTACGGCGCGGTGCACCGCGGCCATGCCCCTCGAGTCCAGGTCATCCCGCCCGAGGGGGGCGGCGGGCACGGCGATCCCGGACCAGTATACGATCCTCCGCGCGGGGGTCCGGAATCCGTAGACGGCGCCTTCCCCGATCCCCCGTTCCTCGAACGCAGGCCGGAAAGACCGTTCGCCGGCCTCGGCGAGCAGGACCCGCTGGCGGTGATCCAGCTCGTACTGGCCGACGGATGCGCCCCAGGGAAGGGGATCCCGCAGTCGGGTTTCCCCGGCCGAGTCCCGAACCCAGACGGCCATACCTGAATCCAGGGGCCGGAACGTGAGGGTCTTGGTCTGGGTTTGGCTGGAATCCCAGTCCAGGCAGACCGTCCATTCCCCGGCGAGGTCCAGCAAGGGATCGACCTCGACGAATCCCCCGAAGCACCACCCCTCCCGGCCGTCCGGGGTCCGCACCTTGTACCACGGGGCGGTGAGCACCCCGTCGCTCCCCGCGTCGATGGTCACGGCTACGGGCGTCCGCTCCAGGAAACGGACACGGTCTCCCTTGTTCAGGAAGCCCAGGCGCTGGGCGGACACCTCGGGACCAGCCCTCAGGGAAAGCCGGTCGTCGGCGATGCGCAGGGTCAGCCCCGAGGCCGCGGCCTGGGCCGCCGCCGGGAGAAGGGCGGCGAGGAGGAGAAGGACGCAGGCGCAGGAGCGGCGCGCCCGCCCGGACAACGGGAGCCGGGACCGGTCGGTTCGACGGGAGCCCCGGAAACACGGATCGATATAATTTGGAGTTTTCATACCCCCATGGATATCACAAAAATGCCCGCGGTTCAAACCTTGCGCCGGCTACGTCCCCCCGGCCCGCCCTCGGCCTCGACCCTCCAGGAACAGCCGGACCCCGAAGGCCGCGTATACCGCCAGCATCTTGTCCACCAGGTTGGCGGGTATGCGGACCCAGAAGTTCGCGGACGCCAGGGACAATCCCGTCTCGGTGAACGCCGATACGATCTGGTCGATCTGGACCCCCGTGTCCCCGGAAAAGACCAGGTTGGCGATGAAGCCCCCCAACAGGGCGTTGGCCAGGGTGACGAGAAGGATCGCGAGGGTGGCATGCCAAGCCCGGGAAAAGGCTCCCCGCCGAGCCATTATCCCCACGATCAGGCCCGTGGCCATGTTGCAGGCCGCGAACGGCCAGTATAAGCCCGTCATCCCGTAGACCGGCTCCATCCCCAGGTTCGTGAGAAGTCCGACCGCCATTCCCGCCCAGGGACCCAGGATCGCCGCCCCGACGGCGGTGAAGATGGAATCCAGGAAGAGGGGGGATCGGAGGACCCTGTTGTTGGTCCAGCTGAACAGCAGGTTGAGGAGGGCCAGGGCCGGAACGGCCGCGACCCCGAACCCGGGCCGCGGGTACAGAAGCCCGGCTAGATCGATCTTCCGGTTTTTCATGACCCCATTATATACTGGAGCCATGATCCGAAAAATAATCAAATACCTTGAGACCTATTCCAGCGGGATCCTCATGATCCTGATCCTCCTCTCCTTCCTGGGCCTTCTGGCGACGACCTCCCGGTCCCGCCGGGAAACCCTGGACAGGATAATCCGCCTGGAAACCATCCTAATCCAGGACGATCCCGGACAGGAGGACTGGCGGGAAGTCCAAAGAATCCTCGGCGGCGTCCGCGCCGGCTGGACCGACCGGAATCTCCAGGAGGCGACGGAGGAATTCGACCGGGCCCTGGAGCGGCTCGGGACCCTCCCGGCCGAGTCCATCACCGTCCCGGGTTCGGAGCCTCGCCGGGCCCTGCGCGGGCTCGTACGGTCCTACGCGCAGCACCTCCAGCGGAGGGAGGCCGCCGTGGATTCCCTCCTGGCCTTCCTGACCGTCGGCATCGCGGTCCAATCCGCGGCCCTGATGATCTCCCTGGGCCGGGTCGGGGCGGCCCGGGCGGAGGTGCGCCACCGGGACGAGATAATCGCCCTGGTCCAGAAGGTCCGGGAGGAGGAACGGCGGGGCCTGGCTTCCTATATCCACGACTCGGTCCTCCAGGACCTGGGGGGTCTGGGGCTCCGCCCCTCGGTCCGGGACGATCCCGAGGGGCGGGACCTCCTGACCGAGAGCATCGACCGGCTCCGCAGGCTCTCCTACGGGCTCGCACCCCTGCACCTGGACCAGGCGGGCCTGGCCGCCTCCCTGCGGGAGCTCGTGTCCGAGCACCTGCGGCGGGGCGGCCCCCCGGTGGACATCGAGGAGCTGGGCTGGGACGAGTCCCGACTGGACTCCGGGGCCCGCCTGGTCCTCTACCGGGCCGTCCAGGAAGGTCTGGCCAACGTACGCAAGCACGCCGAGGCCGGCCGGGTCGAGCTCCGGCTCGTGGGCTCCCACCCCTACCTCATCCTGACCCTCCGGGATGACGGCCGGGGCTTCGATCCGCGCACGAGGCCCTCCCGGCCGGGCGGCCCGGCCGCCCCCGGGGGCGGCGGCCTGGGTCTGGCCCTCCTGGAGCGCCAGGTCCGGGAACTGGGCGGCGAGTTCAGCCTCGAATCCCGTCCCGGGGCCGGAACCCGCCTTCAGATCCGGTACGACCCGGGAAAGGAGAACCCGTGAACCCCGTCCGCGTCCACCTGATCGACGACCACGCCCTCTTCCGCAGGGGCATCCTGGAGATCCTGTCCAAGTGGCCCGAGGTCCGGTCCGCCGGGGAGTCCGAGACCGTGGAGGACTTCCTGGACTCCCCCCTCTCCCGGGCCGTGGACGTCCTGCTCCTGGACCTGAGCATGGGCGAGGGCCTCAACCTGGACCGCCTGCCCGAGATCTGCGCCCGGCTGCCGGACCTCCGGGTGATCGCCCTGACCATGCACAACAAGCCCGTGCTGGTAAAGAAAGCCGTCAACGCCGGAGTCCAGGGCTACGTGGTCAAGCAGTCCCCCCCGGAGGTCCTCCGGGCCGCCGTCCGCCGCGTGTCCGAAGGCGGCCGCTATCTCGACCCCGAGCTTTCCGAGAGCCTCTACCAGCTCCTCCTGGACCCCTGCCGCGACGATCCGGCCGCCTCCGGGTACGCGGGCCTCACACCCCGGGAACAGGAGATCTTCCGCCTCCTGGCGGAGGGCCTCTCGGCGGAGCAGATCTCCCGGAAACTCTTCATCAGCAAGAAAACCGCGGAAAACCACCGCTTCCGGATCCTGCAGAAACTGGGCCTGGCCTCCATCGCGGAGCTCGTGTCCTACGCCGACGAGCTGGGGGTGATCTGAGGACGCCCGCTCCGAATGAGTCTTTCTCCTATGGTGTCCGGGCGGGATCGGGGTGTAGCATGATCCCGGCGGTCGACGCCCAGAGAAAAACCATCCGAAATACGATGCAAAACGATTGGAAAAAGTCCTTCACCCGGCCATGAATCGGGAGGCGCGGCGGACACCCCGGGTGCTTCGCCGCGCCTTTTTTTCCTGCGGCGGGGCCCGCTCAATTCGCATGCTTCAATTGGAGCAGCCGCATCGTATTCAGGATACTCCGCTCCTCAACCAGTTGGTTCGTGACGTACTTGTGCAGGATGCTGGCGACCATCGTCTGGTATGGAAGCCCCTCGCCCGCGGAGAGTTCCTTCAATCGCGCCAAGTCCTGTTCGGAGATGCGGATATTGATATTCCGAGTTTTTTTCGCGGAATCGAGGATTTCCTCGATCTCCTTCTTCCGTTCCGCGGTTACGGGACGGTATGCGGGTTCGCTTTCCTCGATGCCCCGCTCGAAGGCGTCAAGTTTCGTCTTCATGGACTTTTCCTCCGTACAATCGGTGGTATTTCCGGCTTGGGAAAACGGTCTTCAGGACGATGTTCCGTTGCCCATCGAGAATGAACGGCACTACATAGGTATAGCCTCGATAGGGAACGATGAAGACGTTTTGATCAGGTCTAGACGGGTTTTCAAGGATTGCCCGGTACCGCTTTTCCAAGATCAGTTCCGCGAACACCTCGAAACAAACGCCCCGCTCGGTTTTCAGTTTGTGGTTCTTATCCTCGTCCCACAGAACCAGTATATATAAAACATATGACAATGTGTATTATATGTCAATACTCCTAATTCTATTCTTCGTTTGTCGCCACGAACAGCGACTCAGAACCGGTACGCCGCCCCGATCCAGGCCCCGAATCCGGAGGGCCGGTTCAGGTCACGTCCGCTCCTTGAGCAGGGCGGCCAGCACCGCGCCCGCCGCCAGGAGGACGCAGGCCGCGACGAGGGAAAGCGTGAACGACCCGTCCCGGGTCCGGAGCGCCTCCATGAGGTACACGAACACCACCGAGGCCTGCCCGAAGAGCTGGATGAGCCCGTTCGACGTGCCCTCCGGAGTGGGAACCGTGATTTCGGACGCGTACTGCATTCCGGTGGGCAGGACGCCGGTGAGGAAGAATCCGAGGACGGCGGCCGCCAGGCACAACCCCGCGAAGGACGAGGCGAAAGCGAGCCCCGCGAGCCCCGGAACGGCCAGGACCACGCCCAGCAGGATGAACGGCTTGCGCCTCCCCGTCCGGTCGGAGAGGGCCGGCAGGACGACCGCACCCGCCACGCCCGCGACCAGCAGGACGGCTCCCAAGGCGCCCGCCTGCGCGGGCCCGAACCCCCGGGGCCGGACGATCGCCTCGATCCAGGTGGTGACGCCATTGAAGATCCCCAGGCCGATGAAGGCGACGGCCAGGAAGCGCCGGAAGGACGGAACCGTGAAGGCATGCCGGAGGCCGTCCAGCATGAGCGCGCGCCCGAGGCCCGCGTCCTCGGAGGGCGGGAGGGGCGGCCGTTCCCGGGCGGCCAGGACGAACAGGACCGCGCAGGCGGCGGAAAAAAGCCCGTAGTACAGCTGTACCCGGGGGATGCCGGCCGCCTCCACGAGGCCCGGGGTCAGGACCATGCCCAGGGCCGTGCCCACGAGGTTCGCCAGGGTGACCAGTCCCACCGCCGTGGCCCGCTCCTTGGGAGGGAACCAGAGGGCCGGCACCTTGGTCCAGGCGTTCAGCAGGAAGGGCTGGGCCGCGGCCACGCCGATGGATCCGGCCAGCGCAAGGCCGTAGTTCGATCCCGCCAGCCCCCGCAGGACTCCGAAGGCACCCATCAGCAGGGAACCGAAGCCGACGGTCCGGTGGAAGCCCAGGGTGTCGATGGCCCAGGACACCGGTATGGAGAGCGGGAGGAAGGCGATCATGAAGACCATGGAGAAGAGCCCGATCCGGAGATCCGTGACGCCGTAGAAGGCCGCGGCGATCCCCGTCACCGGGGCGTAGGAGATCCATAGGAGCTGGACGGCCAGGTTCACGAGCATGAACGAACCCAGCACGATCCAGCGGTATCCGTAGACCCGTATTCGCTGTCCGTCCATCCGCCGCCCCCTTCCCGCCCAGCGCGAGGGCGGTCGAACCATGAGGATACAGAATGACGGATCGACGCATCCCGAGTCTAGAGCGACGCGGACGGCGCCGCGATCGGTCACGGCCCAGGCCGCGGTTCAGAAGATCACGATATCCCGGGCGTTGCCGGAGATGCGGGGGAGGAAGTCGGCGGTACCTATATAGACGGAATTCCAATACTTCTCCACACCCGCCCGGGCATACCGGTACGCCTCCTGCAGGGTTACGAAACCGTTCCCGTCCAGGTCGCCCCTCGACGCGGCTTCCAGGAAGAAATGGGTGAACACCCCGTTGCCGTACGTGCCGCTCTCGTAGGACAACTCTTCCGACCCCGCCGCGGTCACCACCATGGGGGTCGCCGGATCGTAGGATTCGAAGGCCGCAGCCAGGAGATCGGAGTACGAACCCAGGGCGGCCAGGACCGCCGATCCGTCCGTGCCGTCGTCGTAGATTCCGAAGTCCTGGGGGGCCGTGTCCAGGGTCCCCGTATCCGTCACGAAGCCCCCGGAGTAGCAGGTGTCCAGGATCAGGATCCGGTTGCGGCAGGGCAAGGCGTCGAGGGCAGACCATAGAGTGGATGGTGAAATCAGCAGATCAGTATCAATGGAATAATTGTCTAAGATATCTGGCGGACCTGAATAAATGACCGAGTCCGTCGGAGATATAGCTGCATCCTCGTTGTAAATCGTTCCGTGTCCGGAGAAAAACACCAGGACCGAAGAATCAGGATCAACCTCTCCTATCAGGGATGCGATATCCGTCAGGATCTGGGCCTTCGTGACGGTGCCGTCGGGAATCTCGGACCGGACTTCCCACCCGGCTGCTAATAAAGCGTCCACCATATCGGAGGCATCGGCATCGGTATACGATAGGTCCTGGGCCGTCCCCGGATAATTAGCCGCCCCGTACACCAGGGCGTACCGGCTGGTCGTGATCTCGAAGGAACAGGAGACGAGGGTGGACAGCGGACAGTAGACAGTGAACAGAAGGATTTGAAACAGGCGCCTTCCCGGCCGCTTCGGGCGCGTCATTCGGCGCCTCCCGGGGGGGACGTCACGGCCCGGCGGGCCGGCGGCAGGACGTAGGCCGCCCCCAGCCCCGCGGAGAAGGACCGGGCCCCGGGGCGGAAGATGCAGGACAGGGGCAGGACGGCGCGCCAGCCCCCGGACCCGGACATCGAAAAATCGGCGCGGAACGTTAGGTCCGCGGAGAAGGTGGCGAAGGCCACGGTGGTCCCGGGGTACTTGGCGGCCCCGAAGGATACGCCCCCCAGGAGGTCCAGGCCGAAGGGGGCGTCGCCCTCCCGGGAAAGGACCCGTGCCCCGGAGGCCACGGCAAGGTCCCACCCGGCGAAGGAGCGGTAGAGATCCCCGGCGGTGCTGATCGCGGAGGGGAAAATGTGAAAGTATCCCAGTCGGGCCCGGAAGGGTATCCATGCGCCCGCCCGCAGCTCCGCCCCCGCTCCCAGGGAGAATCCCCCGTGGGCCAGTACCGGGGCGAGCCCGTCCCCGGACAGGACCAGGAGGGGGGCGGCCTGAACTTCGAACCTCGGCCCCGCCGCGGCGACCGGCGCCGTTGCCCCGAGGAGGGCGGCGAGGGCGGCCGGAACGAGGAGGCGCATCCGGCCGGCGGGGGCGTTCGGCCGTCGGGTTCGGCTCATGGGACTAGTATAGCGCTCCGGCTCCCGGAAGGCGAAGACCGGGACCGGGAATCGTCCCGCCCCGGCTAGGGCGCCCCGGGCGGACCCGACCCGGGCCGCGATCCCCGCCCCGGCAGGGGACACTGGTTGTGCAGGATGACCTCGTCCACGCAGCGCAGGAACTCGGGGATGCAGGGGCAATAGAGCTCGTAATAGACGCTTCGGCCGCGGACCGTGTCCTTGACGATCCCCGCGGACTTCAGGACCGCCAGGTGCTTGGATATCGTTGAGATGTCGGACCCCACCGCGGCGGCCAGGTCCCCGACGTTGGCGGGCTGGCGATGGAGGCGGGTGACGATGTACATGCGGCTGGGGTGGGCCAGGGCCTTGAAGACCCGGGCCCGGGCCCGGGACGCCCGGAGTTCCTCGTCGTCCATGGTTCGAGTGTGCCCGCGACCCCCGGCGGAGTCAAGACGGCGGCGCATCCGGCACAAGCTTCGTGACACCAAGGGCAAGTTGTTGACGGCGTCCGAACGCTTGGCTAAAATGCCAAACGTCGGTCGGAGATCTCCGGCCGCCGGGAGGGTTCCATGTCCGGTACCGAGAAACGCATCGGCTTCTTCGCCCGCTACCTGAGCCTCTGGGTCGCGGCCTGCATCGTCGCGGGCATCCTGATCGGCCAGTTCCTGCCGGGGGTGCCCGCCTTCCTCAAGACCCTGGAGTACGCCCGGGTCTCCATCCCCGTGGCCGTCCTCATCTGGCTCATGATCTACCCCATGATGCTCAAGGTGGACTTCAAGAGCATCGTCAATGCAGGGAAGAAACCGAAGGGCCTCGTCATCACCCTGGTGGTCAACTGGCTTGTGAAGCCCTTCACCATGTACCTCGTCGCCTGGTTCTTCCTCAAGCTCGTCTTCCGGACCCTCATCCCCGGGGATCTCTCCACCGAGTACCTTGCGGGCGCCGTCCTGCTGGGCGCGGCTCCCTGCACGGCCATGGTCTTCGTCTGGAGCTACCTTTCGGACGGCGATCCCGGATACACCGTGGTCCAGGTGGCGGTGAACGACCTGGTGATCCTGTTCGCCTTCACCCCCATCGTCGCCTTCCTCCTGGGAGTCAGCGACGTCCGGGTGCCCCTGGATACCCTCATCCTGTCCGTCGTCCTCTTCGTCGTGATCCCCCTGGGCGCCGGGTTCGTCACCCGGAACGTCCTGATCAAGCGCCGGGGAAAGGATTGGTTCGAGGGGGTCTTCTGCAAGCGCTTCGACGGCATCACCGAGGGGGGGCTCCTCCTGACCCTGGTGATCCTCTTCGCCTTCCAGGGCGAGGTGATCCTGCGAAATCCCCTGGCCATACTGCTCATCGCCGTCCCCCTGGTCATCCAGACCTTCTTCATATTCTTCCTGGGATACGGCTGGGCCCGGGCCTGGAAGGTCCCCTACGCCATTGCGGCGCCCGCGGGGATGATCGGGGCGTCCAATTTCTTCGAACTGGCGGTGGCCGTGGCGGTGAGCCTGTTCGGACTGTCCTCCGGCGCCGCCCTGGCCACGGTGGTCGGCGTCCTGGTTGAGGTGCCGGTCATGCTCACCCTCGTTCGGATCGCCAATCGGACGAGATCCTGGTTCCCCGCCGGGTGATCCGGGCCGACGAGCCGGGATCGGGAACATCGGTACGGCCCTAATCCCGGGATATTGACGAAATCCTGACGGACGGCTCATCGCCCGGTAACCGGCGTCCGGCAGCATGGTCCCCCACACAGGAGGTCCCCATGGTCAAGGTCCTGGTCATCTGCGTCCATAATTCCGCCCGGAGCCAGATGGGGGAAGAATATATCCGGAAGTACGGCGGCGGCCGTTTCGACGTCGAGAGCGCGGGCCTGGAGCCCGGCGCCCTGAACCCGTACGTGGTCAAGGTCCTGGCGGAGGACGGGATCGACATCTCCGGGAAACCCACCCGGGACGTCTTCGAGCTCTACAAGGCCGGGAAACGGTATCACTACGTAATCACCGTATGCTCCGAGGAAGCGGCGGAGAAGTGTCCCCTGTTCCCGGGAGTCCATGAGAAGCTGCATTGGCCCTTCCCGGATCCCTCGGCCTTCGGCGGAACCGAGGACGAGATCCTGGCCCGGGTGCGCGAAGTCCGGGATTCCATCCAGGAACGGGTCCGGTCCTTCGTCGAAGAGCACGGGAACGATCCGTACTGAACGGCGGGAGCCGGGGACCGACCGGACCGTCCGGTCCCCGGGAAACCGGCTCCGGAGCCGTCCCCGCGCCCGACGTCAGGCCGGCGGGAAGGCGGCGGCCAGGGCGGATTCCAGCCGTCCCCGGACGGCCGGCCAGGCGGCGGGACCCACGGACATGAAGGAGATCCGGAAACTCCTCCGGGTATCCGGGGACGACCCGAAGTGCCGCCCCTCCGCCCAGGGAGGGAGGGCCAGGGAGGATTCCCGGTCCGCGGTGATCCAGAGGTTCCAGCCCGCGGAATCCGGATTCCGCGACAGCCCCGGGAACCGGGCCAGGAGTCCCGCCAGTTCCGACCGCCGTTCGGCCGCCGCGGCGGCGCAGGCCGCCAGGTGCCGGCCGTAGAGGCCCGAGCGGTAGAAGCGGTCCAGGAAGAGCTGGAGCCAGGTGGCGGGTCCGGGATCCGACTCGGCCTTCAGGATCTCCAGCCGGGGCAGGACGGAGTCCGGGGCCGAGAGGAGCCCCACCCGGATGCCCGGGGCCGTGGTCTTGGACAGGGACTTGATCCAGATCGTCCGCTCGGGCACCAGGTCCGCGAACCGGGGAGTCGCGGACGGGTCCGTCTCGGACAGGTAGTCGTCCTCCAGGATCCAGACATCCCGCTTCCGGGCCAGGTCCGCCAGGGCGCGCTTGCGGTCCCGGGAGTACCGCAGGCCCGTGGGATTGTGGAGGTCCGGGATCGTATAGAAGAGTCTAGGTCCGGGGCCCGGGTCGCTCCAGAACCGGTCGAACTCCTCCGGGTCCGGCCCCTCCGCGCCCAGGGGAACGTGCCCCGAGGGCCGGAAGAGGGCGTGGGCCGCGGGATACGTGGGCTCCTCCGCCAGGACCACGGGTCGGGTCCGGTCCCCGAAGAGCCTCCGGCAGAGCTCCAGACCCTGCTGGGCCCCGGAGAGGACCAGCAGGGATTCCTCGGGCAGTCGGTAGAGCTCCGCGAGACTTTCCCGGAGGCCCGGGACTCCCCGCACGGGGGGCGCCGAGAAGACCCTTCCCCGCTCCGAGGCCAGGGACTCCGCCAGGAGGCTTCCCGCCTCCTCGTAGGGAAAGAAATCCTCGGACAGGGCGGAGACCGCCAGCTCCCCCTCCCGGACCTGCCCCGACCCGGGCGCCCGGGCGAAGGACCCGGCTCCGACCCGGTTTTCCGCCAGGCCGGCGGCGCTCAGCAGGTCGTAGGCCTTCTGGGCGGTGAGCTTGTTGCAGCCGTACTTCCGGGCGGCGTCCCGGATGGAGGGCAGCCGTTCCCCGGGCCGCACCTCCCCCTCCTCCACGAGCCTGCGGAGATCCAGGTAGATGCGCTCGTAGAGGTGCACGGCGGGCCTAGACGGTTCCCACCCGGAAGGACCGGCGGAAGGCGGTCCTCCGGAGACGCTCGGCCCAGACCACCAGGACGGCCATGAGCAGGCGGGGGACGGTGAGCCAGAAGAGGGATATCCCCAGGGCGCCGTACAGGATGGTGTCTTCCAGGAGGCTGTGGGACACCGCGGCGTGGTGGTTGAAGAGGTCCGCCTCCTGGCGCTTCATGCGGCCGCCCTCGATCTGTTCCATGATGATCGCCGCGCCGTAGGCGTACCCGACCAGGTTGATCACCAGCCAGAGCAGGCTGGCCGAATCCGGAAGGCCGAAGCCCTTCATGAGGGGCGCGGTCAGGCGGGCCAGGGCCTCCGCCGCGTGGAACTCCTCCAGGAGCCTCTGGGCCACCAGGATCCCCATGACCAGGAGGAGGATCTTCAGGACCAGCCGCGCCGTCCCAAGGCTCCAGGCCGTCAGGGCCGGGACCAGGGTCGGCCAGTCCGCCAGGGTCTCCGGGGGAGGGGTGAAGGCCGCCGGGGCGGGGGAACCGGGCAGTAGGAGGTTGAAGATCCAGGCCGCCGCGAATCCCATGCCCAGGCGCAGGAGGATCATCTTCAGGGCCGAGGATCCGGCCTTCCGCATCACCGCGGTCTCCACGATCAGGTTGTGGGCGGTCAGGCAGACGATCGCCACGATCGTGGCCTCCCGGAGCGGAAGTCCCAGGACCGTGATCACCGCGATGGCGCTGTAGTTCGTGAGCAGGAAACCGCTGACCAGGGCCAGGGCCGCCTCTCCCGGAAGGCCGATGAGCCGCATCGCCGGGGCCAGGAACCGGGCCGCGTAGTACAACAGGCCGCTCCAGTCCAGGAGCGCCGCGGCCAGGGAGACGGGAATCATGATCTTGATCAGGAAGATCGCGGTGGTAAGGCCGGTCTTTACGCCGGAGGTCGCGGATCGGGCGATCCGCCGGCCGATGCTGGGTTGCTCATCCATGGATGGCCCGAATTCTCCCGAGATCGGCATGCCGTGTCTAGCCCTGGCCCGCGTCGGGTCCGCCCAGGGCCCGGTAGAAGGCGAGGAGCTCGTCGGGCGTCAGGGTCTCGGCCCGGGCGTCCGCGGGAAAGCCCATGCCCCGGAGGATTTCCGCCGCGTCCGATCCCTCCCGTCCCAGGGCCCGGAGGTTGTTGACCGCGGTCTTCCGGCGGGAGGAGAAGAGGGACCGCACGAACCGGGTGAAGCCCGGGGTTCCCGCCTCCGGGGCGGCGTCGGGCCGGGGGGTCAGGAGGACGACGGAGCTCGTCACCCGGGGGGCCGGCCAGAAGGCGCTGGAACCGATGTCGAAAGCGATCCGGACCTCGCAGACCGAACGGCAGAGCACCGTGAAGGACGCGTAGTCCTTGGTGCCCGGCCCGGAAGCCATGCGCCGGGCCGCCTCCTTCTGCACCGTGAAGACCATCCGCGCCGGAGGACGCCCCTTCTCCAGGATCGCCGCGACCATGGCCGCCGCGGCGTTGTACGGCAGGTTCCCGAGGATCCGGTCGGGAACCGCCTCCGCCCAGGCCGCCGCCCGGGTCTTGAGGAAGTCCCCCTCCCGGAGGCGGAAGCCGGGATTCTCCCCGTAGATCTCCCGGAGGGCCGCGGAAAACCCGGGATCGATCTCGAAGGCTTCCACCCGGGCGCCGCGGTCCAGCAGCTCCCCGGTCATGGACCCGAGTCCCGGCCCGATCTCCCAGACCCGGGATCCCGGTTCGGCCTCCGCGAGGTCGGCGATCCGGCGGCGGACGTCGGGATTCACGAGGAAGTTCTGGCCGTAGCGCTTGCGCATCCCCAGGCCCCGGGCTTCCAGGTAGGCCGCCAGGTCCCGGGGGGAATCGTAGTTCGGCCGGGACCCGCCTGCGGGTCCGGTAGTGGTCGACATAGGGGACAGCATACACGGCCAGGGCCGCCGCGGCAACGACGCAGGCCCAAGCCCCTCGGCCGCTCCCCTCCGGGATTTCCAGGCCCGGCAGGCGAGAGAATACCTCCATGGTACCCCGGAGCGCGGCGTACAGGAGTCCCAGGACGGCCCGTACGGGGGATTCCAGGACGGGCAGGGCCGCGCAGGCTCCGGCGCCCAGGAGGCCCGCCCAGATGAAGGCCGCCGTCAGGGGGGCCGCCAGGGCGGCGGCCGGGACCCCCGCCGGGTACAGGGTCCCGAAGACTACGAGGGTCCGGGGACCCGCGGCCGCCTGGGCGGCCAGGGAAGCCGCCAATGCCTTGGCCGGGCCGGGAGGCACCCGGGGCACCAGGAGGTACTCGAAGGCCGGGGACAGGGCCGCCAGGCCTGCAAGGGCCAGGTAGGAGAGCTGGAAGGACAGGTCCCGTTCCACCCCCGGCCAGGCCAGGCATTGGAACAGGAAGGCCGCGGCCAGGGCATTCCCGGTCCGGGGGGTCCGGCCCGCGATCCGGGCCGCGGCCCCGTAGGCGAACATCGCGGAGGCCCGGACCAGGGACGGCTTGGGTCCGACGAAGGTCGTGAAGCCCAGGGCCAGGAGGGTCGCCGCGATCAAGGCGCCCCGGCGCCCCAGGACCGGGACCGCCAGGAAGGAAACCAGGGCCGCCAGGATGCCCAGGTGCTGGCCGGACAGGGCCAGGATGTGGGAGCACCCCGCTTTGCGGAAAGCGTCGGCGAGGTCCAGGTCCAGGTCGTCCCGCACCCCCAGGACCAGGGCTTCCAGGAGGGCGGCCCCCTCCCCGCCCGCCCGTGCGAGGGAACGGCGGATCCCGTCCCGCAACCCCGCCCGGAGCCGGGCCCCCTCGCTCCCGAAGCCCCGGACATCGACGTCCCGGGCCCCGGCGAACAGGACCCAACCCGAACCGCTCCGGTCCGGGGCCGGCCGGCACCGGACGCGGATCCGGGCGCCCGCCGGGATCGGCGTCCCGGGGCTCCGGAGGATGAGCCCCGCCCGGCCCCGGGCGGTGACGCGGACACCGGCATCGGATCCGACGGCCTCCAGGGACAGGGGGACCCGGTATCCCCCGGTGCGCAGGGGCGCCGAATCCTCGACGGCGGTTCCCTCCACCCACTCCACCCTGCCCGCCGGAAGCCCCGGGGAGGCCAGCCCGGTACCTTCGACGAGGGATCTCCGGGCCAGGAAGGCCAGGACCAGGGCCGCCGCCGCGGCCCGGAGCCGGTGGAGCGCACGGGTCCGGGACTCGGTCCGGCCCGGGCCGGTGACCGCTCCGGTGCTGGAGAGCGTGCTCGCCCCTTCCAGGAACCTTGCCGCCCCCCAGAGGATCAGGGCGGCGGG
>CALMRC010000075.1 GCA_937873275.1 uncultured Spirochaetota bacterium | reverse complement strand
CTCGGGTCTCACCTCACCTTGCTCCGGTGGCCGTCCGCCGCGGCGCCGCCGGGCCGGCCGCCGGCCGGGGCGACTGGGGCGGAGATGACGGCGGATTGTATCGGCCGTTTTATCCGATTGCATGCACGGCGGAACAGGATTTACAATCGCTTGGGGTCGGATTGCCCCGGGGAGGGGAAGATCGCTTCGGACCATTCGAGGACGCGAATCGAGGATCTCGGTCTCCATACTGTGAGGGTGTTTCGATGAGCAAGCTTTTCCGTGGCTGGGCATCGTTGGGTCTGGTGATCGTCCTGGCGCAAGCGGTCCCCCGGGAGGCGGCCGCGGCGAACCGGCTCTTCATCGACGCGCAGACGGTGACGGTGGGACAGACCGGGGTGACGATCCCGATCAAGCTGGACAACGATCAGCCGCTCTACGGCCTCTCGCTGTCGATCACGACCGACGTCGCCCTCCTGGAGATCAAGTCCGTCAACGTGACGGGCACGGTCTGCGCGACCGCCCAGTGGGCCGACGGACAGGTCCTCGAGTCCGGGAGACGGGTCACCTACGGCGTCGTGATGAGCTACGAGCCGTTCGAGGTCGCGAAGAAGATCCCCGCCGGGGCGGGCCTGGGGGGCGGGTCCAGCGACGCGGCGGCGGTCCTGATGGGGCTGAACCGGGCCTACGGGGACGTCCTTCTGGGCGGGGAGCTCTTCCGGCTGGCCGCCGGCCTGGGGTCCGACGTGCCCTTCTTCCTGGGAGGACCCTGCGCGGTGGTCACGGGCCGGGGGGAGATCCTGGATCCCGCGGAGGGACGGGCGGACTACCGGATGGTCGTCCTGTTCCCGGGGTTTCCGACGGGTACGGCGGCCGCCTACGCGGCGGTGGACGAAATCCGCCGGGACCGCCCGCCCGATGCGCCGGAGACTCCGGACCCGGGTTGGCTGGGGGAGGAGTACCGGAAGTCCCCGGGCGACTGGACCTTCCGGAACGATTTCTACGACGCCCTGGCTCCGGCGACCCCGGAACTCGGGCGGGCGGTGCGGGCATTGAGGGATGCGGGGGCTTCCTTCGCCGGGATGACCGGCTCGGGGAGCGCCTTGTTCGGAATCTTCGAAGCCGAATCCGCGGCGGAGCGAGCCGCGGGGACCTTGAACGAACGGGAGGGTGACCAGGGCCGATGGATCGCGGCAGTCGCGGCGCCGCTTGCGCGCATGCCGGTCCCGAGGTTAGAATAAAGTGTGCGTGTCCGCCCGCGAAAGCGGGTCCCCGCCCGTGGGGGGATCCTCGTCAAGGAGAGGCATCGTATGGAGATCACGGATATCCGCATCCGGAAGGTGACCAGCGAGGGGAAGCTCAAGGGCTACGTGACCGTGACGTTCGACGAATGTTTCGTGGTGCACAACGTGAAGGTGATCGAAGGCAAGACGGGAGTGTTCATCGCCATGCCGAGCCGCAAGACCCGGACCGGCGAGTACAAGGACATCGCCCATCCCATATGCCCGGACTTCCGGCAGAAACTCCAGGACAAGATCTTGGAGGCCTTCGGGAATCCCGAGAATTTCGAGGAGGAACCGGCCCCCTAGGCCGCTCCGAACCGCCAACATCCGTGGGACGTCGACAAGTGGTAAGTCAGCGGGCTTTGGTTCCGCCATTCGCAGGTTCGAATCCTGCCGTCCCAGTAACGGGTATCCACCGTACCATCAAGGAGTATAGTACATGAGCCAGACACTGTTGACCGCCGTTTCCCGCCCGACCGCCACCAAGGGCCAGACCCGCCGCCTGCGCGCGGAAGGCAAGCTCCCCGCGGTCATCTACAACCGCCACGGCCAGTCCCGTCCCATCCTGCTGGACGGCACCGAGTTCGCCAAGGCCGTCGCCGGAGTCTCCGAGAGCACCATCCTCAAGCTTTCGATCGACGGCAAGACCACGGAGGCTTTCATCAAGGATCGCCAGGTCAACTGGCTCCGGGGGACCCTCCTGCATGTGGACTTCTTCGAGGTCGAGCAGGACCAGGCCATCCGCGCCCACGTCTCCGTCCACCTCACGGGAACCCCCATCGGCGTGCGCGAGGGAGGCGTCCTGGAAACCCCCGTCCACGAGGTCGAGGTGGAGTGCCTTCCCAAGGACCTGCCCGGCAAGATCGAGCTGGACGTCTCCGACCTCGGGGCCAACCATTCCATCCACGTCCGGGACATCAAGCTCCCGAACGTTCGGATCCTGAACTCCGGCGACCAGGTCGTCGCCCTGGTCAAGTTCGCCAAGGCCGAAGCCGCGCCCGTCGTCGAGGAGGCCGCCGCCGCGACCGATGCCGCAGCGGCTCCCGCGGCCGGGGCCGCCCCCGGGGCCGCCCCCGCTCCGGAGAAGAAGGAGTAGGCCTGAATCCGTCGACCCCGCGGGAGCCCGCGCGGGGGGACGGGCGGAGCTCGGCCCACCGGAACATCGTAGAACGCCGCCTGGCCGCCTTCCTCGGGAAGCGCGGTCTGCGCGGCGTTTCCCTTTTAGTCGCCTTTTCCGGGGGGGCGGATTCCACCGCCCTCCTCCTGGCTGCCGCGGCGGTGGCTCGGGGCCTGGACCTGGACCTCCACGCCGCCTGGGTGGACCACGGTATCCGGCCCGCCGGGGAGCGCGCCCGGGAAAGGGCCTTCGTGGAGGACCTGACCGTCCGCCTGGGAATCCCCTGTTATATGGAGGAAGCTCCCCGGAATTCCCTCGAGGCCCGGGCCGCCCGGAGGGGGACCAGCCTGGAGGCGGAGGCCCGGGATTTCCGGTACGCCGCCCTGCGGGCGGCCGCCGGCCGGGCGGGCTGCGCGCGCATCCTGACGGCCCATACCCGGGACGACCAGGCCGAGACCCTGCTCGCCCGGATACTCTCGGGTTCCGGCGCCGCCGGGCTCCGGGGAATTCCGGAAGATCGGCCGCCCTACCTACGGCCCTTCCTCTCCCTGTCCAAGGCCGCCCTGATCCGGTACCTCCGGGAACGGGGACAGGACTGGCGGGAGGATTCCACCAACGACGGGGAGGACTATCTCCGCAACCGGATCCGTCGACGTCTCATCCCCGCGGTGGAGCGGGAATTCCCGGGATTCCGGCGAGCCCTGGCCAAACTGGCGGAAAAGAGCGGATTCGACGAGGACTTCCTCTCGGCCCGGACGGAGGCCGAGCTTCCCGCTTCCCGGGGGGAGGGGCGGAGCTCCTTCGACGCCCGCGCCTTCTGGGCGGCCCCTGCGGCCCTCCGGATCCGGGCCCTCACGACGGAGGCCGCCCGGTACGCGGAAGCCGGCCGCCGGGTTCCCTACGCCCTCGTTCGCGCCGCGGCCGCGTCGGGACCCCGTCCGCCGGGAGGTTCCGGCGTCCTTGCCCGGGGTATGGGCATCCGGATCCTGCAGGAAGGGGACCGGATCTTCGTCTCGTCGGAACCCTCCGAAGGGCCCCTCGGACCCGTCGATCCGGCGGGGGAGGGAGAGTCGGGACCTGTAACCTTCCCGGTCGGCTACTCGTTCCTCTTCGAGCGCCCCGGAACCCTCCGAATTGATACGGGCGCCTCTTGTACGATATACTTCCGCCGAGGTTCCACGGGACCCGAGGAGGGTACGTTCGAGTTCCCCCTTGCGATCCGAACCCGGTTGCCGGGCGATCGGCTGGCGATCCGGGGCGGCCGGAAACCCCTGGACGAGGTCCTGGCGGAACTGAAGGTCCCCCGGGAGTGGAGGGATTTCCTGCCGGTCCTGGAGGATCGGAACGGAATCGTAGGCATCCTCGGATTCCCCGCGGGCGTCCGGGATCGGTACCGGGTCGGACCCGGCGTCTCGGAGTCCCCGGTACCCCGACTTGCGGTCGAAATCGAAGGCATAGGCCCCTTCCGATCGATAGAAAGGAGCGCAGTAGCGCCATGAGTCTGGACAACGAAAAGAACGAGCAGCCCCAGCCCCCCCGGAAGCCCCTGGACGGCCCCCCCCGGGGAAACCGGTTCGCCCTGATCCTCTTCATCGCCCTGATGGGGGCGTTTTCCGTATTCTTCCTGACGGACCAGAAGACCGCGGCCAACGAAATCTCCTATTCGGCCTTCCTTTCCTACCTGGAACAGGGATCCGTGGAGGCCGTGAAGATCGTTGACCAGGCGGAGATCGAGGGAACCCTCCGGGGAAAGACCGGCAACACGGCCCTATTCCGTACCCGGATTCCCTACACGGACCTGGACCTGGTCAAGACCCTCCGGGAGAGCGGGGTTTCCATCGAGGGTGCCGTCCGGGGCGTCAGCGTGCTCCAGGTGCTCCTGGAGACCCTTCCCTGGATTTTCGGCTTCTTCCTCATCTGGATGATGCTCCGGCAGTTCCAGGGGAACAACAAGGCCTTCTCCTTCGGCAAGAGCCGGGCCAAGCGCTATCTGGACGCCTCCAAGAAGACAACCTTCGAGGACGTGGCCGGCCAGAAGGAAGCCAAGTACGAGTTGACCGAGGTGGTGGACTACCTCAAGAATCCCCAGAAGTTCGTGAAGATCGGAGCCCGGATCCCGAAAGGCGTCCTCCTGGTGGGCATGCCCGGCACGGGGAAGACCCTCCTGGCCAAGGCGGTGGCGGGGGAAGCCAACGTCCCCTTCTTCCATATGTCCGGTTCCGATTTCGTGGAGATGTTCGTGGGCGTGGGCGCCAGCCGGGTCCGGGACCTGTTCGAGCAGGGCCGGAAGAACGCCCCCTGCATCCTGTTCATCGACGAACTGGACGCCGTCGGCCGCACCCGCGGCGCGGGATACGGCGGCGGCCACGACGAGCGGGAGCAGACTCTCAACCAGATGCTGGTCGAGATGGACGGTTTCGACACCAAGGACGGGGTCATCATCCTGGCCGCGACGAACCGACCCGACGTCCTGGATCCCGCCCTCCTCCGGCCCGGCCGCTTCGACCGCCAGGTGGTGGTGGCCATGCCGGACGTCCAGGAACGGGAGCAGATCCTGGCCATCCACATGAACAAGATCCCCGTGGAACCGGGCACGGACGTCAAGCGCCTGGCTCGGGCGACCCCCGGCACCAGCGGGGCGGACCTGGCCAACCTGGTGAACGAGGCGGCCCTCTTCGCCGTGCGCCGGGGCAAGTCCACGGTGAACATGGAGGACTTCGAGGACGCCCGGGACAAGACCCTGATGGGCATAGCCCGGTCGAGCCTCTTCCTGACGGAGGAGGAGAAGCTCGCCACCGCCTACCACGAGGCGGGTCACGCCTTGGTGCATTATTACCTGGACCACACCGACCCGCTCCACAAGGTCACCATCGTGCCCCGGGGCCGCGCCCTGGGGTTGGCCCTGTCCCTGCCGGAGAAGGATATGTATTCCCACTCCGCCGCCCGCCTGAAGGACCGGATCGTGGTGTGCTACGGGGGCTACGCCGCGGAGTCCATCGTCTACGGGGAGACCACGACGGGCACGGCCCAGGATCTCCGGCAGGCGACCGACATCGCCCGGAAGATGGTCTGCGAGTGGGGAATGTCCCCGAAGATGGGAGCCGTAGCCTACGGGCAGGAGGACGAGCCGATCTTCCTGGGCAAGGAGATCGCCCGCCACAAGGATTACTCCGAGGAGACCGCCCGCAACATCGACGACTCGATCCGGGCCCTCCTGGACGAAGGGCGCGACCGGGCCCTGTCCATCCTGACGGAGCATCGGGACCAGCTGGAGACCTTGGCCCGGGAACTCATCCAGCGGGAGACCCTCCAGGATGACGACATCCGAAGCCTCCTGGGATTCCCGGCCCGGGAGATAAAGGAGTAACCATGCTGCGGGCCTTCGCACCGGTCGTCCTGCTGTCGTGCGCGGCGCTCGCGGTTTCCCAGGTCGCCGGCCCTCCCGACCTGGACCCCCGCCGGGCGGCGTCCCGGGCCGCGGTGGAACGGGCCGCCCGCTACCTGGAGTCCGGGGACGCGGACGGGGCCCGGGAGGCTTCCGAGGAGGCCCGGTACCTGGATCCGTCCAACTCGGACGCCCGCTACCTGCTGGCCCTGTCCGACCTCCGGTCCGGCCGGCCCCTCGCGGAGCCGGAATCGGAGCTCCGGTCGGCCCTGTCCGGGGGGATCTTCCTCCGCTATTCCCAGGAAGACGCCGCCCGGCTTCTGGCTCACATCCTGGCCCGGACCAAGCGGTACCCCGAGGCCCTGGCCTTGGCTTCCCGGCCCGGGCTCGCGGGGGATTCGGACGCCCTCTACCTGCGGTCCCGAGCCCTTCGCCTCCTGGGAGACACCGAGGCCTTCCTCGCGACCGTGGACGCGGGGCTGGATCGGTTCCCCTCGGACGCGCGCATCCCCCGGGAGCTCCTGACCTTCGCGGCCCGGACGCCCCGGACCGAGGCGATCGCTTCCCGGGTTCGCCGCGTGGAGTCCCGGCTGGGCTACTACCGGTTCCTGGATCCCGAGATCCTGCTCCTCCTGGTTCCCTTCCGTCCCTCCGAGGAAGATCGGAGGGACCTGGTCCTGGAATACCGGGCGACGGGACGGCGAAGTCCCCGGGCCGCGATTCTGGCCCTGGACCTGGGCATCCTGGACGACCCCGCGGCCGTCCGGGAGTTCTTCGGATTCCCGTCCCTCTCCTGGGAGGACTTCCGCGACCTTCGGGGCCTCCTGCGGAGCGGGGAGGGCCGGACGGAGCTTTCCGAGTCCCTGTCCCGATACACCGGCATCCTGGGATACGATTCCGACGGGGACGGCTATTTCGAGACCCGGACGGTCTTCCAGGCGGGAGCCATGGAGTCCTGGACCCTGGATTTCGACCAGGACGGACTTCCCGAGATCTCCTTGAAATTCCGGGACGGACTTCCCGAATCCGGCCGGACGGCCCTGTCGGGCGGGGAGGCGATGTTCGAATACGGCGAGTATCCCTACCTGTCCCGGGTGCTGTACCGGACCCCGAAGGGTGTCCGGGAGTACCTGTTCTCTCCCGACGCCCTTCCCTTCGCCGCGGTGGGGCTCTACTCGGGCCCCGGCCGGGAATCCGGGGAAGGCTTCGCGCCCCGTCGAACCGGGATTCCCTTTCCGGCGGAGACCGCCTGCGCCTCCTTCGCGTTCCGGGTCACGGATCGCCCGGAGGACCGGGATTCGTCCTCGGTGGTGACGGACCTGGACCGGGGAATTCCCGTTCGCAGCCTCGTCCGCACAAGGGACGGACGGGACGGCTTGCGGATCTACCGGTCGGGGATGCCCTTGTACGAACTGGCGGACATGGACGGGGACGGGCTCTACGAGTCCCGGTACCTATACCCCTCGGGAGGGGCCGGAGCCGCTCCGGCGGCGGTCCCGGACCGGTTCGAGGCGGACTTCGACCTGGACGGGGTCTTCGAATACACCGAGGGCCTAGAGCCTCCCTTCGTGCGGACCTGGGACTACGACGCGGACGGTCTCGTGGACGCCCGGGCGGAGGCTACGGGGGACGGGGGGGAGATCCGGGAGTTTTCCCGGCGCTTCGACGGCCGACTGGACACGGCGGTTCTCGTCCGAGGAGGACGGATCCTCCGGGTGCTCCGGGCGGGAACGGAGCTCCCCCTGATCCCGGACTCCGGGGGGCGAGTCCTGTGGGTGGGGCGGAAGCCCTTCGACTTCGGGACAACCCTTCCGTCTCCCGGGGCGGGTCGGAGAGGGGACGTCCGGTATCGGATCGTCCGATTCGGGGACCAGGTCCTGGCGGAGATCGTCGAGTGAAAATCGCCAACCTCGCCGCGGCGGCGGTTTGGGCCGCCGCGGCCTTGTCGTTCGCCTCCTGCGCCTCCGATCCGGAACCCGCCCCGGCACCCCGGTATGAAAGCCTCAAGCTGGGGGAACTGGAGAGTCTGTCCGCCGGCGATCCCGCGGCGGGGATCGAGGCGGCCTTGCATCTCCTGGCCGGATCCTCCACCCTTCCGGGGGACCAGTTGGAGGGCCTCCTTCGGCGTTCCGCCGCGGCCCTGGTACGGAGGTACGAGGTGCGGCTGTCGGCGGAGGACTACGCCGGGGCCCGCTCCGACGCCCGGTCCCTGCGTTTCCTGGCGGAGGATCCGGATACCGCGTCCCGCCTGCCCGAAGGCTTCTCCCTGGGACCGTCCGACTCGGAGCTGACCTTCCGCATGGCGGAGCGGCTCTGGGAGGAGGGGCGGGAGACCTCGAGTCTCCTGGTATTCCTGGAGGCCCTGGACTCGGGATACCGGGGGGAATCCGCCCTGAGCACCTTCGCGGACCGGGCCCTAGCCGTGGGCAACCGCCAGGTGCTGGATCGCATCGGATCCGTGTCCCCCTCCGCCCTTTCCGACCAGGCCCGGGCGGGATCCTCCGGGACCGTCTCGATGGCCGAGATGCGCAAGGGTACGGTCACCATCTGGGTAAACCGGGGGATCCGTATCGACCAGGGAGTCGGTACGCCGGACCGGGGCATCGGGTCGGGCTTTTTCATCGATCGCCGGGGCTACCTCCTCACGAACTACCACGTGATTTCCAGCGAGGTGGATCCCGAGTACGAAGGATATTCGCGACTTTACATCCGCCTGCCGGGACAGACCACCGACCGGATCCCGGCCCGGGTCGTCGGCTGGGATCGGGTACTGGACCTCGCCCTGATCAAGGTGGACCTTGCTCCCCCCTACGTCTTCTCCTTCACCGGCCGGCGGGAGTTCGTGCCCGGGGACCGTATCTACGCGATCGGATCCCCCGTGGGACTCGACAACACCCTGACCGCCGGGATCGTCTCCGCGGTGGGCCGGCGATTCCTGCCCCTGGGGGAAGTCATCCAGGTGGACGCCGCGGTGAACCCCGGGAACTCCGGGGGGCCCCTCCTGGACGCCGAGGGGGAGCTGGCGGGGGTGGTCTTCGCCGGGCTCCCGCGATACCAGGGTCTCAACTTCGCGGTCCCCGCCCTCTGGGCCGTCCGCGTACTGCCGGACCTCTTCCGGGGAGGGGAGGTTCAGCACCCCTGGCTGGGCATAGCCGCCTACGAGGGCCGGGACGGGCTTTCCGCCATCTACCGGCATCCCGACGGTTCGCCCTCGGCCCCCGGGACCGGACAGATCGAGAGGATAGCCGGCCGGGAATGCAAGACCCTTTCGGAAGCCCAGGCGGTCCTGCTTTCCTTCGATCCCGGCACCCTGGTTCCGGTGGATGTCCGGGACGGTGAGCGGGTATCCCGGTCCTGGGTCCTCCTCCGTCTCCGGCCCTTCTCCCCCGGGGAGACGGCGGTCCGGAGGGATCTCCGGGAGCGCCTGCTGGCCCCCTTCTTCGGCATGGACGTAAGCGCGACGGGCCGGAACGCCTTCGTCGTGGAGAGGGTCCTGCCGGGCTCCGTCGCCGACGAGGCGGGGCTTTCGGAGCGGGATCCCCTGATCATCAAGGATTTCACCGTCAGCAAGGATGACCGGGCCTTGTTCATGAGCCTCTACGTCAAGAAGCGAAAGGCGGGGTTCCTGGAGAGCATCATCCAGATAGCGGCAAGCCTGGACCTCGATTCCTTCCTGTAAACCTTGTAGGATCTCCGGAATCCGTTATAGTAACAAATAGACTCAGGAGGCTTCGCATGGCCAAAGATCCGGCCTTCCGGGAGGTTGCCCCGGTCGGCAGACTGTACATCGACACGGCCGCCGAAATCCGGGCTTCCCTTCTCAAGGCCTTCGCCAAACCGGGTACGGTCCAGTTCCGCTGGGATTCCGTGGAGGACGTGGACCTGCCGGCCTTGCAGCTGCTCTACGCGGCCCGCAAGGAGGCGGCACGGGCGGGCAGGGAGTTCCGCTTTACCGGCATCGTCATGGATCGAGTGGCGTCCCGCCTCGTTTCCGCGGGCTTCGTTCCGAGCCCTCCCCTGTCCGGGGAGGAGCTTGAATCCAACCTGGCGGAATTCTAGGAGGACCCGATGCTGGACAAGTTCAAGAGCAGCTTTCGGGAGGAAGCCGAGGAGCTCCTGGGACAGCTCGAATCCACCCTCCTGGAGCTCGAGGATGCCCCCTCGGACGCGGAACTCCTGAACGCGGCCTTCCGGGCCATCCATACGGTCAAGGGCTCCGCGGGAATGTTCGGGTTCGACGAGATCGCCCGGTTCACCCACGACCTGGAAAACGTCCTGGACAAGGCGCGAGCCGGGAAGATCGGAATCTCCCGGGACTTCATCGACCTGACCCTCCGGGGGAGGGACCACATCCGGGCCCTCCTTTCCGCGGAGGATGCCCTGACCGAGGAGCTGCGCCGAACCTCGGACGAGCTGGCCGAGGAATGCCGGAAGCTGGCCGCGGGAGCCGAGGGTCCGGGTCCCGGGGGGGAGGGGGACGATGCGGGCCCCGGTGCGCAGGTCCCGGAGGATATCGGTGCCGGGGGGGAGGAACCGGGAGGAAGCCCGGCGACACGCCCCAAAACCTACTTCATTCGGTTCCGGCCGGGTCCGGACATATTCCGGAACGGTACCCGGGTATTCTCCCTCCTGTCGGATCTGGCGGAACTGGGAGAGTGCACCCTGGTTCCCCACGTGCACGAGATCCCCGTCCTCGCGGAGATCGACCCGGAGAAGTGCTACACCTTCTGGGAAGGGTTCCTGACCACCGAGGCGGACCGGAACGCGATCCGGGACGTCTTCATATTCGTGGAGAGCGACTCGTCCCTGACGATCCAGGATATCGACGAGACCCAGATCAACGACTCCCGGAACAAGCGGCTCGGCGAGATCCTGGTCCAGTACCAGAACGTCCCCCCCGAGGAAATTTCCCGGGCCCTGTCCGCCCAAAAGCGCCTGGGGGAGATCCTGGTGGAGAAGGGCATCATCTCCAAGGACACCCTGGACACCACCCTGGCCGGGCAGAACCACGCCAAGAAGATCCAGGACAAGACCGCGGAGGCCGCCGGCGTCCTCTCCTCGGTACGGGTGGCAAGCGGCAAGCTGGACCAACTGGTGGACCTGGTCGGCGAGCTGGTGACCCTCCAGGCCCGGCTCTCCCGGACCTCCCTGGACCTCAAGGAAGTCTCCCTGGCCGCCATTTCGGAGCAGTTCGAGCGGCTCATCGCCCAGCTCCGGGACAACACCATGAGCATCCGGATGCTGCCCATCGGGAGCACCTTCAACAAATTCCGCCGGGTCGTCCGGGACCTGTCCACCGAGCTCGGGAAGGAGGCGGACCTTCTGACGGAGGGCGCAGAAACGGAACTAGACAAGACCGTCATCGAGCGCCTCAACGATCCTCTCGTACACATCATCCGGAACTCCCTGGACCACGGTATCGAATCCCCCAAGGATCGGGAAGCGGAAGGAAAGCCCCGGAAGGGAACCATCCTCCTCAAGGCCCAGCACTCCGGGGCCTACGTCCTCATCTCCGTGAAGGACGACGGCGCCGGGCTCAACGCCGAGGCCATCCGCGCCAAGGCCGTGGAACGGGGCATCGTGGCCCCCGGGCAGGAGCTCTCGGACGCGGAGATCAACCAACTCATCTTCCATCCCGGGTTCAGCACGGCGAAGACGGTCACCAAGGTCTCCGGCCGGGGCGTCGGAATGGACGTCGTCAAGCGGGAGATCGATTCCCTGGGCGGTTCCGTATCCATATCGACGGAGAAGGGCCGGGGCACCGAGATGACCCTCAAGATCCCCCTGACCCTGGCCATCATCGAGGGGCTCCTGGTGGCCGTGGGCGGGGAATACTATGTGGTGCCCCTGTCCTCCGTGGACGGTTGCATCGAGATTCCCAAGCAGGACCTGGAGAAGGTCGGGGAGCGGCGGATCATCCCCTACCGGGGGGACCTCTTGCCCTTCGTGGACCTGCGGTCCTACTTCGACATTCCCGGACAGACTCCCGACATCGCCCAGATCGTGATCGCGAACACCCAGGATTCCCGGATCGGGTTCGTCGTGGACAACGTCATCGGAGACTACCAGACCGTCATCAAGCCCTTGGGACGGATGTACAAGGACGTGACGGGCGTCTCCGGAGCCACCATCCTGGGGGACGGCACCGTCGCCCTGATCCTGGACGTGAACCGCCTGGCCCTGGCCGTCCAGACGGAATCCCAGCGCAGGGTCCAGGCGAGCTAGACCTTGGCCGCCCCGACCCCTCCGACCGCCCAGCCCGTCCAGCTCGCCTCCCTGGACGACCGGGAATTCCGGCGGCTGTCCGCCTTCATCGAGCGGGAATTGGGAATCCGCATGCCCGACACCAAGCGGGTCATGCTGGAAAGCCGCCTGCAGAAGCGGCTCCGTCTGCACGGTTTCGGGACCTTCCGGGAATACGTGGATTACGTGTTCTCCGAGCAGGGATCCCGGACCGAGATGATCAACATGATCGACGCGGTGACCACCAACAAGACGGATTTCTTCCGGGAGGCGGACCACTTCGAGTTCCTCCAGTCCCGGGTGCTTCCCCGCATGGCGGAGAGCCGGCCCGGGACCACCTTGAACTTCTGGTCCGCCGGGTGCTCCACCGGGGAGGAACCGTACACTCTGGCCATGGTCCTGGAGGATTCCCGGTCCCGGCTTCCCCGTATGGATTACCGCATCCTGGCGACGGACATCTCGACCCGGGTCCTGGACTCCGCCCAGCGGGCGATCTACGACTTGGAGAAGGCGGATCCCATTCCCTACGAGTTCAAGAAGAGGTTCCTGCTCCGGAGCAAGGACCGGGAGCGGGGGGAGGTGAGGATCCGTCCGGAACTGCGGTCCAAGGTGGAGTTCCGAAGGGTCAATTTCATGGACGACACCTATCCCGTCCCCTCCGGATTCGACACGGTGTTCTGCCGTAACGTCATCATCTACTTCGATCGGCACACCCAGGAACGGATCCTGGGCCACATCTGCGCGCATATCCGGCCGGGGGGCTGGCTCTTCATCGGTCATTCCGAGACCCTGACCGGGATGGACCTGCCCCTGCACAGCGCCGCGCCGACGATATACCAACGGGAATGAGGAAGGGCCCCTACGTATGGCAAAGTCAATCAGCGTGATGATCGTGGACGATTCCGCCGTCGTCCGCCAGACCCTGAAGGAGATCCTGGAGATGGACCGGGAGATCACCGTCCAGGCCGTGGCCTCGGATCCCATCTTCGCCCTCAAGAAGCTGGAAACCGAGCGGCCGGACGTGATCATCTCGGACGTTGAAATGCCCCGGATGGACGGGATCACGTTCCTGAAGGAGGTCATGGAACGGTACCGGATTCCCGTGGTCATCTGCTCCAGCAAGACCGAGGAGGGATCCGACAACGCCCTGAGGGCCATGGAATACGGAGCCATCGAGATCATCCAGAAGCCGAAGCTCGGGACCAAGCAGTTTCTGGAGGAAAGCCGTGTGGAGATCTGCGACGTCGTGAAGGCGGCCAACCTGTCCCGGCCCAAGGAGCGCAGGCCGCCTCCCCGGATGCCCGAGGTCAGCCAGAAGCTCACCGCCGACGTGATGCTGCCGAAGCCGGGACCGGAACGGGGAGCCCTGGAGACCACCGAGCGGATCGTCGTGGTGGGCGCCTCCACGGGCGGCACCGAGGCCCTCAAGGAGTTCCTGGAGGCCCTGCCCGAGGACTCGCCGGGGATCGTGATCGTCCAGCACATGCCGGAGCATTTCACCGCCGCCTTCGCCCGCCGCCTGGACGGGTTGTGCCGTCTTACCGTCAAGGAGGCGGAGGACAACGACACGGTCATCCGGGGCCGGGCCCTCATCGCCCCCGGGAACCGGCATACGCTTCTCAAGCGGAGCGGAGCGCGGTACTATGTGGAGGTCAAGGACGGCCCCCTGGTGTGCCGGCACCGGCCCAGCGTGGACGTCCTGTTCCGGTCCGCCGCCCGGTATGCCCAAAAGAACGCCGTGGGGGTTATAATGACGGGAATGGGCGACGACGGGGCCCGGGGCATGAAGGAGCTCCACGATTCCGGGGCGTACACGATTGCCCAGGACGAGGCCACCAGCGTCGTCTTCGGTATGCCCAACGAGGCGATCAAGATGGGAGGGGTGGATGTCGTTCTGCCCTTGCCGAGAATATTCGAGGAAGTCTTGCGCAGGACCCGGTAGGGCCCGCACATCCAGGGAGGATCGATGAGCAAGAAGATACTGATCGTGGACGACTCCACCGCGATTCGCCAGAGCATCACCTACATCCTGAACCAGGAGGGGTACGAGACCGTGGAGGCCAAGGACGGCCTGGAGGCCTTCCAGATGCTCGGCGGGGTCGGGAAGCTCGATCTGGTCATCACCGACGTGAACATGCCGAACATGGACGGGATCACGTTCATCCGGAAAACCCGGGAGCTGCCGGCGTTCAAGTTCGTCCCCATCCTCGTTCTGACCACCGAGTCCCAGGGTTCCAAGATGAGCGAGGGCAAGGAGGCCGGGGCGACGGGATGGATCGTCAAACCCTTCAGCGCGGACAAGCTCCTCGGGGTGGTCCGGAAAGTCATCGAGTAGGGGGCTCGGGATGGAGGAGCCGGCGGGTCGTACGGGCGAATACCTCTGCTTCTTCCTGGGGGAGGAGCAGTACGCGGTGAACGTCTCCCGGGTGGAGGTCGTTCTGGAGATGCAGAACGTCACGCGGGTGCCCAAGGCCCCGCCCCACATGCGGGGCGTGATCAACCACCGGGGGAGCGTGGTTCCCGTCGTGGACCTCCGGATGCGGTTCGGCATGGGGCCCTCGGCGCTCGCCGAGGGGACGAGCATCATCATCCTCCAGATCGACTACGACGGAGGGCTCCTGACGGTCGGGATGCTGGCCGACGGGGTCCGGGAGGTCGTGAACCTGGATCCCGCGGATACCGAGAAGCCTCCCCGCCTGGGCAGCCGGCTGGACCAGGCGGTGATCGAGGGCATCGCGAAGCGGGGAGACGAGTTCGTCATCCTCCTCGATATCGACGAAGCCTTCCGCTCGGAAGCCCAGGGCGCCGCCCTGCAGGCCGGAGCGGAACGGTAAGGGGCGGGAATGGCCGACGGAGCCGCCATCGTCATCGTCGAGGACGAGTTCATCGTAGCCCTGGACATCCAGAGATACCTGGAGCGGAACGGGTACGCGGTCCGGGGAATCCTTCCCTCGGGAGAGGAGCTCCTGGAGAAGGTCGAGGACCTCAAGCCCGACCTGGTTCTCATGGACATCCGCCTGCAGGGCAAGCTGGACGGCGTGGAGACCGCCGCCCGACTGGCCGACCTCCGGGCCGTGCCGGTCATCCTGCTCACCGCCTACGCGGACGAGCCCACCCTGGCCCGGGCCAAGATCACCCAGCCCTTCGGATACCTGCTCAAACCCTTCGACGAACGGGAGCTCCGCACCTCGATCGAAATCGCCCTGTACCGCTCGATGATGGAGAAGCGACTGCGGGAGAGCGAACGGCTCCTTCGTCAGGCCCAGAAGATGGAGGCCGTGGGGCGCCTGGCGGGCGGCATCGCCCACGACTTCAACAACATCCTCACCGCCATCCTGGGCTACGCCAACCTTCTCGGCGAGGAGGCCGGCGGCAACCCCCGTCTCCTGGAGGATGTGGAGGGGGTCAAGAAGGCCGTCAAGCGCGCGGAAGCCCTGACCCGGCAGCTGCTCGCCTTTTCCCGGAGACAGCCCATGGAACCCAAGGTCCTGCGGCCCCGGGAAGCCCTGGACGAGATGCACCGGATGCTGGAACGCCTTCTTCCCGCGAACGTCCACCTGGCACTCCGGTCGGGGGATCCGCTTCCTTGCATCCGGATCGATCCCATCCACCTGGAGCAGATCATCCTCAACCTCGTCGTGAACGCCCGGGACGCCCTGCCCGAGGGGGGACAGGTCGAGGTCCGTCTGGAGTCCCGCGACCTGGAGACCCCCCGGGCGGGTGCCCTGGAACGTATCCCGGAAGGTTCCTACGTGGCCCTTTCGGTGATGGATACCGGGATCGGAGTTCCGCCGGAGGATTTCGAGCGGATCTTCGAGCCTTTCTTCACCACGAAGGCGAAGGAGGGGGGGACGGGGCTGGGCCTGGCCACGGTCTACGGTATCGTGAAGCAGTCCAACGGATTCCTGGATCTCGAGTCCCGGATCGGGGCGGGGACGACCTTCACCCTCTACTTCCCCGGAGTGCCCGACGGGGCGGAGGTTCTCGAGCGCCGGGAGGGGGAACCCCGGGCCGACCGGGGAACGGAAACCATCCTGATCGTGGAGGACGACGACGAGATCCGCAGCCTGATGGAGCGGGCCCTCGCCCGGCGCGGGTACACGGTCCTGGCAGCGGCCCATCCCGGGGAGGCCCTCCTGGTGTCCGAACGGCACCCCGGGGGGCCGGACCTCATCGTGGCGGATATCGGGCTTCCGATCATGAGCGGAACGGACCTGGTGAAGCGGATCCGGGGCGACCGCCCGATACCGAAGGCCCTGTTCGTCTCCGGCTATCCCGAGAACGCGCCGGACCTGCCGGCGTCCGCCTTCCTTCCCAAGCCCTTCACGGAGGCGGTCCTGGCCTCCGCGGTCCGCCGGCTGCTGGATGCCCCGACAGCCGGCCTGTGATTAAGTCGTTTCTTCGAGATTTTTGACAGGATGGACAAGATTAAGACGGATTAACAGGATAGGGTACGGAAACGACCGGATGTCCTGTTGATCCCTGCGTCGATATCCAAGTCGGAGTCGTATCCTGTTCATCCGGATCCCATCCTGTTGATCCTGTCCGGTTTTGACCGGAAAACCTCGCTACCCCAGTATCAGCCGGTAGATCGCGGCCTCCACGTCCGAGAGGTCCGAGGACCCGAACCGGCGCCGGTTCCGGGGCAGGAGTAGCTCCTTCCGGTCCAGGATACGGGCGGGCTTGTCCGAGAGCACCACTACCCGGTCGCCGAGGTAGAGGGCCTCCTTGACCTCGTGGGTTACGAAGACAACCGTCCGGGGATCGGCCGTCTGGAGATCCAGGAAGGCGTCCATGAGGCCGATCCGGGTCCGGAGGTCCACGGACTGGAAGGGCTCGTCCAGGAGGAGGATGTCCGCGGGGTAGGCGAAGGCCCGGGCCAGGGACACCCGCTGACGCATGCCCCCGGACAACTGTCGGGGCCGCAGGCCCGCGGACCCGGAAAGACCCACCGCGGCCAGCAGGCTCAGGGCCCGGTCCCTCCGTTCGGGAGAGCCGAAAACGGCCCGGAGGACGAGCTCGACGTTCTCCAGGGCCGTGAGGCTAGGAACCAGGCGGGGCTCCTGGAAGACGTAGCTGAACCGGGACTCCGAGAGCCCCTGGAGCTCCCCGGAGTCCGGGGGGACCAACCCCGCGAGGATGTTCAGAAGAGTGGTCTTGCCGCAGCCCGAGGGACCCAGGACCGCGGTAACCTTCCCCTCCGCGAGGTCCAGGGAGAACCCGTCCAGGACCGACAGGTTCCCGTAGGATTTCCGGATGTCACGAAGGGAGTAGGGCACGGGGGACCTTCCTTTGAGCCAGCTTGAAGGCGGCGTCCGTCAGGGCGCAGAGCAGGATACCCGCCAGGGTCCAGGCGAAGACTTCGGCGGTTTCCAGCTGGATCCGGGCTCCCTGCATACCCGTTCCCAGGGCCCGGGCGGGCTGGCTCAGGACCTCCCCGGCCACGACCACCTTCCAGCAGAGACCCAGGGCCCCGTGGGAGGCCGAGGCAAGGTAGGGCGCCAGGGCGGGGACGTAGATGCTCCGGATCCGGTCCCGTTTCCGAAGGCGGAAGAGCCGGGCCATCTCCAGGAGTCCCGGGTCCGCGGACCGGACTCCCTGACGGACGTCCGCCACCACGACCGGGAAGGCCATCAGGACCGCGGCGAACACCGGGACGGCCCCGGAGGGAAACCAGATGAGGGCCAGGAGGATGACCGCCAGCACCGGGGTGGCCCGGATCACCGTCAGGGCCGGGCTCAGGGCGGAGGCCAGGACCGGGGACAGGCCGCAGACCAGTCCGACCGCGGCGCCCGCGGCCAGGGATATCCCGAACGCCAGGATGCCCCGGAGGAAGGTTCCCTCCAGGGCCGCCAGGAACCGTACGGTCGGAAAGAGCTCCGCGGCCGCCCGGGCCACCCGCGGGGGGGAGGGCAGGACGATCTCCGAGCCCACCGCCCGGGCCGCGAGTTCCCAGAGCAGGAGGAAGGCGAGGGCGCCGACGGCCCCGGCGGCCGCCCCGGGAACGCCCCGGTGCGGTTCAGCGCTTCGGGATTTCCGCATAGAAGGACGGATCCGGAAGCCGCCCGCCGATGGACTTGGGGGCGATCCGGAGGAAGACCGCCAGGAGGGCTTCCACGTCCGCCCGGGCGTCCGGAGCCGGGATGAAGACGTAGGCGGACCTCGGGATGGCCGCCGCGGCGACCGAGGCCTTGAGGCCCAGGTCGTGCTTTTCCACCAGGACTCCCGCGTCCCCGGGATGGGCCCGGACCCAGGCGATGGAATCCGCGTAGGCCGCGAGGAGGGCCGAGGCCGAGACGGGACGGTCCCGGAGGACCGCGTCCCGGATCACCAAGGCGGTCATCGGATAGCCGGGGCGGCCGGTGGCCTCCTTCCAGAGCTCGTCCAGGGAGAAGGGAACCCGGGCCCGGGGATTCCCCGCCAAGGCCTGGGTGGCGAAGGGCTCCGGCAGGACCGCGAGGGATATCCTGCCCGCCGCCAAGGAGGCGGCGATTTCCGGGTACGGCAGGCGGAACGCGAGGTTCAGGTCCCGGTCCGGGTCCAGGCCCCGGGCTTCCGCGATCGTGCGGATCAGGTACTCCGGGGTGGCCCCCTGTCCGGCCACGTGGACCTCCCGGCCCGCCAGGTCCTCGAAGGTCCGGACGGCCGGGTCCGTGGTCACCACGGAGACCATTCCCATGCCGACCACGGCGGCCAGGCGATAGGGCAGCCCCGAGGCGTACAGCTTGGCGGCCAGGTTGACGGGAAGGACCGCCGCGTCGAGTTCCCCGGCGACGAGCTTGGCGGCCATGGCGTCCGCGGACGGGACGGCCTGGAGCTCCAGGGTATCTCCCCGGGACAGCCGGGGGGGGGACTCGAACATCCGGACCATCCCGATTCCCGAAGGCCCCTTCAGGGCCCCGAGCCGGAGGACGCTGGCGCCGGCGGTCGGCTCCCGTCCGCCCAGGGAGAACCCCGGGAGGGACAGGAGGGCGAGAAGGAAAAGCGAAAGAAGTCGATTCATGGAAGGCTCCTGATAATACGATAAATAAATACCGAAAAAAGATCAACCGATTTATTTTGGAGGATCTCCTAATTTCCCGGTCAATTCAGTATAGTTACCTGGATGATATGCGATCGGTGCGGAAAACGGGAAGCCTCCATTTTCATACGCCGGGAAGGCGCGGGCGAATCCGCCCTGTGCGGGGAATGCGCCCGGGAGCAGGGCATTTCCGCGGAGGACGGCCGTCTCCGTATTTCCCTGGAGGACCTGTTTTCCCCTCCCCCGGAGAATCCCGAGCGGCCGGGATACCGGACCGCCTGCCCGGCCTGTGGGACCCGGCTCGAGGATGTCCGAAAGTCCGGGCGGATCGGATGCCCCGCGTGCTTCGAGGCCTTCCGGGGCGACCTCATCGCCTCCCTCCAGAGAAGGGGTCGCCGGGGAGCCTACCGGGGGAGCGTCCCCCGGCGATTCGCCGTCCGGGCACGCCCGTCCGGCCCTCCCGCGTCCTCCGGCGCGGAAGGCGCGGTTGCCCGGGGAGGCGCCGGGACGAGGGAGGACCTGGAGGGTCGCCTTCGGGACGCACTGGCGTCGGAGGATTACGAGTTGGCCGCCCGCTTGCGGGACCTCCTCCGGTCCCTCGGGGCGGAGGCGTCATGAGCGGCCCGATGGAGGAGTTCATTTCCAGGCTCCCGGCATCCCCGCCGACGGGCGCCGCCCTGAACTGCCGGGTCCTCCTGCGGCGAGGCTTCTCCGGGCATCCCTTCCCGGGTCGCGCCGACGAGGCCCAGACCGCCCGGACCGCGGGCCTGGCGGAGACCGCCCTCCGGGAAACGGGGCGCTTCGAGGTGACGAGCCTATCCCGAGCCGCCTCCCTGGACCGGCGGATGGCGGTGGAGCGGGACCTGGTACCCCAATCCTTCTCGGTGCAGGGAGCGGGGCTCCTGGCCCTCGGTCGGGAAGTCCCCGTCTGGTGCACCGTCAACGAGGTCGACCACCTGCGGATCCGCGCCGAGTCGGCGGGTGCGGACCTGGCCGGGGCGTACCGCGGGGCCGCGGAGATCGACGCCCTCCTGGCGGAATCCCTGGACTACGCCTTCTCCCCGGACGCGGGGTACATCGGTGCGGAAATCGCGGATTGGGGCACCGGCCTGTCCGCGTCCGTGACGATGCATCTTCCCGCCCTGGCCCTGGCGGGCCTGGTGGACCGGGCGCTCCGGACGGCCCTGGACTCCGGTTTGTCCGTCCGGGGCTTCTGGTCCGACGAGAGCGCCTCCTCCGGCGCCCTCTACGAGCTGGAGACCCCCCGGGGCGTCTGGTCGGATGAGGAATCCATCCTCCTCCGGCTGGGGGACGCGGTGGAGAGGATCGGAGCCTACGAAAAGGGTGCCCGGGAGGAGCTGATGGCCCACGACCCGGAATCCCTCCGGGACGCGGTGGGCCGGGCCTTCGGGGCGGCCCGACACGCCCGGCGGATGGGGTACGACGAGGGCGCGGAAACCCTTTCCCGGCTCCGCCTGGGAGCCTCG
>CALMRC010000074.1 GCA_937873275.1 uncultured Spirochaetota bacterium | reverse complement strand
GCCTACAAGAAGACCCTGGCCTTCATCGAGAAGTACGGCCACGCCTACGTCTCCAACGGGCCCTTCTTCATCTCCAAGATCGACTCCACCGCCAACTACCTGGAGCTCTCCGCCTACCGCAAGGGCTATCCCTTCAAGAAGGACTACTGGCCCAAGTTCTTCGCCCTGGACGTGACCCAGATCGACAACATGAACATTCCCGCCAACGCCCAGCGCAACGCGGACATCATGATCGACCTGACGGTCTCCCAGTACACCTACCCCGACAACCAGAACAAGCCCGCCGGCAAGGCCGCCAAGGCCCAGGTGACCCTGATCACCGGAGCCGGCGAGAAGGTCTACGAGGCCAAGTACGTGAAGGACGGGTCCTTCCAGGCCGTGATCCCCGCCGCCGACCTCGGGGCTCTCCAGCCCGGCAGCTACACCCTGGTCGGGGAATCCAAGTTCGCGGACGAGGCCCCCTCGGTCAAGCCCGCGTCCCTGGTCCTGTTCTAGGCTGAAGGCGAGAATTTGAAAATCACGCGGCGCCCTTCGGGGCGCCGCGTCCGCCTTTCCGCGCTCCTCCCCGGACGGCAACGCCCCCGGGGCGCCGGAAGGCGGAGCGAAATCCTTCCCAGGACAGGTGGCCCCGATGTACAAGTGGTACGCGATAAAACGCATCCTGAAGGGCGTCGCGATGTATGCCCTCCTCATGTTCACCTTTTCCGCCCTCTTCAACACCGTCTCGGAAACCACCCTGAAGGGGCAGATCGAGGAGCAGGTGCGCCAGGAGTCCCAGCGACTCAAGAACCTGAAATCCGAGCAGCTCCGGGCCTTCCAGATAGACCGGCGCGAGCAGCTCTACAAGCTCTACAAGCTCGACCGGCCCTGGTCGGAGCGCGTGGTCTCCCGGGCCGTGAACGCCCTCACGTTCAAGTTCGGACGGTCCACCATCATCAAGACCCAGAAGGGCGAGCGGGAGGTCATCAAGATCATCCTGGAGGCCCTGCCGCGCTCCATGCTGCTCTTCACGACCACCATCGCCTTCGAGATATTCTTCGGGATCTGGCTGGGCCTCAAGAAGGCTCAGAAACCCGGCGGCTCCCTGGACAAGTCGACCAGCTTCATCACCATGGTCGTCTACGGCCTGCCCTCCTGGTGGCTGGGCATGATGCTGATCATGATCTTCGTCTATTGGGTAAAGCTCTTCCCGTCCGGGGGCCTGCATTCCGTGCCCACCCCCCAGGGCATCCTCAAGGTCCTGGACCTTTTCTGGCACATGGTCCTTCCGATACTGACACTCTTCCTCATCGGGTTCTGGAGCCTGGGCTTCGTGGTGCGGAATATCGTCCTGGGCGTCCTCCAGGAGGACTACATCATGAGCGCCCGGGCCCGGGGCGTACCGGAAAACAAGGTCCTCTTCGGACACACCATGCGGACCGCGGCCCCGCCCCTCATCACCATGGCCCTCCTGTCCCTGCTGGCCTCCATATCCGGCAGCATCATCTTCGAGGGGATCTTCTCCTGGCCCGGGCTGGGCAATTTGTACTGGATCGCCATCCAGCAGAACGACATCCCGGTCCTCCTGGCGGACCTCGCCATCACCACCGGAATATACCAGGCGGGGCTCGTGTTCCTGGACCTGACCTACGGATTCCTGGATCCCCGCATCAAGATAGGCGGCAAAGCATGAAACTCGACGACGCGGCCTTTAGGCTCAAGGAATTCTGGGACGAGTTCCGGAAGGAACGGAACGGCCTTGTGGGGCTCGGCATCCTGGCGGCCGCCATACTCGCGGTGTTCCTGGAACCCCTGATCATACCCTACCCGGAAGCCAGCAGCCGGTGGAGGGACATCACCTACTGGCAGGACAACTCCAAGAGCGCGCCCCCGGCGTGGACGAACCTCTTCACCGCCCGCAAATCGGCGGTGGCCCGGACCCTCCAGGATGCCCGGATCCAGGACCGGGGACCCGGAGAGAAGGTGTATACCTACACGTACGACTACGACTACAATCGGGCGCCCTACGACCTCCTGGTCCGGGGAGAGGGTTCCGGGAACATCCCCCTGACCGTGACCGTGCGAAGGCCCGACGGGGTTTCCGTGGAGATCGTCCGCTACGTCCTGCAGGACCTGGCGGGCCAGACCTTCCGGCTCTCCTTCTCCAACGAAGGCAGGTCGAACGCCCTGGAATTCCTACGGAAGACGGAACGGCCGGAAAACGCCGCCCAGATCGCGACGATGAGCTACGGAGTGGCGGAGATCCTCTTCTCCAAGGCGGAGCCGGACTTCGTCAAGGGACCCAAGCCCCTGACGGGCCGCTACGAGATCGAGGTGACCGCGGGATTCACGGATCCCCGGGCTTCCATCGAGCACATGGAGATCGTCGTGGTCGGCCGGGTATCCGGCATCCTGGGCACGGACTCCATGAAGCGGGATATCTTCTCCGGAGTCGTCGCCGGAATGAAGTGGGCCCTCATGATCGGGCTCCTGACCAGCATCGTCTCCGTCCTGGTCGGGGTCTTCTACGGGATCACCGCCGCCTATTTCGGGGGCCGGGTGGACTCGGTCATGATGCTGATCTTCGACTACTTCATCTCCCTTCCGGTCCTGCCCATCCTGATCGTATTCTCCGCGGTCTACAAGCCCAGCATCTGGACCATCATCGCGGCTCTCATCCTCTTCTTCTGGGTGGGCCCGGTCAAGACCGTCCGGTCCATGGCCCTGCAGATCAAGGAGGAGACGTATATCGAGGCGGCCAAGGCCCTGGGCGCCGGCCACGGCCGGATCATCTTCCGCCACATGGCTCCCCTGTTGATCCCCTACTCCTTCGCGTCGATGGCCCTGGCGGTGCCGGGAGCCATCGTCTACGAGTCCTCCGTGAGCCTCCTGGGTCTCGGGGACGCCACCATCGTTTCCTGGGGACAGATCCTCCACGACGCCCTGGGTTCGGGGGCCGTCCTGTCCGGCCTCTGGTGGTGGGTGGTCCCGCCGGGACTCCTGATCGCGGTGATGGGCATGACCTTCGCGTTCCTCGGGTTCGCGATGGACAAGATCCTCCATCCGAAGCTCAAGACGAGGTAGGCCATGAGCGAAACCATTCTGCAGGTCAAGAACCTGAAACTGTACTACCACACCTCCAAGGGATCGGTGAAAGCCCTGGACGACGTGTCCTTCGACCTGGCGGCCGGGGAGACCCTGGGGCTCGTCGGCGAGTCGGGATGCGGCAAGACGACCATGGGCACGGGCCTGTTGCGGATGCCCACCCCTCCGGGGCGCTTCGAGGGCGGCCAGATCCTGGTGGAGGGCCGCGACATCATCCCCCTGCCGGAACGGGAGATCCGCAAGGACGTCCGATGGGAGAAGGTGTCCATGGTCTTCCAGGGAGCCATGAACTGCCTGACCCCGGTCTACACGATCGGCAAGCAGATGATGGAGACCCTCCAGGAGCACCGGGGCATGGAAAAGGCCGAAGCCCAGGAACTCATCAAGGAATACCTGGGCTACGTGGGCCTCCCCGCGGACGTCACGGCCCGGTATCCCCATGAGCTTTCCGGCGGCATGAAGCAGAGGGTGGTCATCGCAACGGCCCTCTTCCTGAAGCCCCGGGTCGTCATCTTGGACGAGCCGACGACCGCCCTGGACGTGATCGTCCAGGCCCAGATCATCAACCTGCTCAAGAAGCTCAAGAAGACCTTCGATCTCTCCTTCATCTTCATCACCCACGACCTGGCCCTGGAGGCGGAGGTCTCGGACCGCATCTGCGTGATGTACGCCGGGAAGATCGCGGAGCTCGGCTCGAACGAGCAGATCTACGGGGAGAAGGGTCCCGCCCATCCCTACACGGAACGGCTCCTGGCCGCCACGCCCCGGCTTCGCCGTAAGGTGGAGAGCCTCTCCTTCATTCCGGGAACCCCTCCGGACCTGATCACCCCGCCCATGGGCTGCCGGTTCCACCCGCGTTGTCCCAAGGCCTACGATCGGTGCCGGGTGGAGGAACCCCCCGTCCGGGAGATCGAACCCGGCCACATGGCCGCCTGCTGGAGGTGCTTCGAATGAGCAACGGAATCGACGGGGACGTCATCCTCCGGGTGGACGACCTCAAGAAATACTTCACCCCGCACCAGGGCTTCCTCCAGTCCTTCGGCAAGGTCCGGAAGGTGGTCCGGGCCGTGGACGGGGTGTCCTTCGAGATCCGCCGGGGAGAGATCTTCGGCCTCATCGGCGAATCGGGCTCCGGAAAGACGACCACCGGGAAGCTCGTCATGAAGCTGATCGATCCTACGAGCGGCCGGATCCTGTTCAACGGCCGGGACGTCACGTCCATCGGACAGGCGGAGACGAAGGAGTACCGGCGGCAGGTCCAGATGATCTTCCAGGATCCCTATGCTTCCATGAATCCCCGGTTCAAGATCCGGGACGTCCTGGAGGAGCCCCTGGAGATCCACCGGATCTCCGGCAACCGGGCGGAACGGGATACCCGGGTCGTCCGGGCCCTCACGGAGGTCAAGCTGACCCCCCCCGAGGACTTCATGGGCCGCTTCCCCCACATGCTCTCCGGGGGTCAGCGCCAGCGGGTGGCGACGGCGAGGACCCTGATCCTCAACCCCGCCATGCTGGTGGCCGACGAGCCGGTCTCCATGATCGACCTGTCCACCCGGGCGGAGATCCTTCACATGATGAAGGACGTGCAGAGGGACCTGGGACTGACGTACCTGTACATCACCCACGACCTCTCCACGGCCCGGTACTTCACGGACCGCATAGCCGTGATGTACCTCGGGCGCATCGTGGAGATGGGCCGGGCCGACGACATCATCGACCACCCCGCCCACCCCTACACCCGGGCCCTCATCGAGGCGGTGCCGGAACCCGTAACGGGGAAGGTCGACGAGGTGAAGGAGCTGCCGATCTCCGGGGAAATCCCCTCTCCGTCCAACATTCCCCCGGGCTGCCGCTTCCATACGCGCTGCCCCTTCGCGAAGGAGGAATGCCGCGCCGAGGCGGAGCCCGAACTCATGGACCTGGGCGGCGGCCACTACCACGCCTGCAGAAGGTGGAAGGAGATCGGCTGACGGAGTCCTGAAACCAGATCGGGGCCGACGGTTCGCGCCCGGGCGCGAACCGAACCGCCGGGCGCCTTCGGGCACCCGGCGCTATTTGGGCGGGTCCCGGAGGGAGAAGGCCAGCACCAGCATGCCGTAGGTGACGGCCACGAAGAAGCTGAAGGTCAGGGAGAAGAGGGCGGCCTTGGGATCCGCGAGGGCCGCGAGGGTTCCCCGGACCGCCTTGACGGGGGTCAGCACCGCGTCCCAGGAATTGAGCCGCACGAAGCGCCCCAGGTAGACCCCGAACCCCGCCAAGATCACGGCGACCGTCAGGAAGGCCCGCTCGACCCCCCGTCCCCAGGCGGAGTCCAGGACCCGGCCTTCCACCCACATGGACAGCAATCCCAGGAAGTGTCCCACGAAGGCGAAGGCTCCGCTCATCACGATGTCGTACCAGAGGACCCCCCGGGCTCCCAGCCATTCGATGGTGTCCGACCGGATCCAGGTCTTTTCCGCGACGTGGATGAAGTCCGTGAAGAGGTACGGTGCGTTCGGGAAGAAGAGCAGCCACGCCAGGGCGCAGGCGGACACCAGGACCGTCCGGATCGGGCCGGGCCCGAGGGTCCGGAGGAGGATGACCTGCAGGGCCGCCATGCCCAGGGGCACGCAGGCCAGCAGGAGGTTCATGCCGAGGAAGGTGTAGAAGGGATTCCCGAGGAGGGCCACCCGCACGGCCAGGAGGGACAGGCAGCCCGTCAAGGCCAGGGCGGCCAAGGCGGCCAGGGACAGCACGGCGCGGAAGGAGGGGATGGCGGTCGCCGGGACGTCGCCGCCCCGGGGTTCCCGGTCGACGGATCCCCCCGCCGACCCCCTC
>CALMRC010000073.1 GCA_937873275.1 uncultured Spirochaetota bacterium | reverse complement strand
ATATCGCCTTTTTCCTCGAGGGACAACCGCTCCAGGGTCAGCTCCCCGCCCTCCTCCACCCGGATGACCAGGTGGTCCTCCTTGCGCTCCAGGTCCGAGATCCGGATCCTCTGGGTGTGGCCCCGGTCCAGGGCGTCCGCCACCCGCAGCAGGGCCGACAGCTTGAGGACCAGGATCCGGTCCTCCCGGGACAGGCTCATGAAGCTCGGGTGGGCCGAGGAGGGGCTGGCCTTCCGGTGGTACCGGGCGCAGTTGGCGATGATGGTCAGGTCGTCCCGCTGGAGACCGAAGATCTCGCTGTTCGCGATGATGTACTCCGAGTGCTTGTGGTGGCCGCTGGTGCGGATGAAGGTCCCGACGTCGTGCAGGAGGCCGGCCACCTCCAGCAGCAGGCGCTCCCGCTTGCCCAGGCCGTGCTCGTCCGCCAGGCGGTCGAAGAGCTCCAGGGCCAGGACCGAGACGTGCTGGGCGTGCTCCTCGTCGAAGTGGAAGCGGCGGCCCAGGGCCACCGTCGAGGCGACCACCTGGCGGTGCAGCTCGTTCTCCAGGGACGCCGAGGGGCCCTGGGTGATCCGCATGAGGAAGCCGTCCCGGATGGACACGAAGGGCACGATCAGCTCCTCCGCGGCGGTCCTCTCCAGGAAGAGCTTGGTGATCAACAGGCCCACCGCGTACCCCTCCGCCTCCCCGTGGGTCACCCGGTAGCGGGCCACGAGGTCCTCGGTCCGGAGCTCCTGGATCTCCTGGACGAAACGGTCGAAGGAATCCCGGGACACGACGTAGTAGTCCCCCCCCTCGGACCGGGTCCCGACGGTCCGGGCCGCGAAGCGGGCGTCGCTGCCGATCACCACGAAATTGCGCACCGTGGCCAGGGGCATGTCCGAGTCCAGATTGTCGCAGGTGGTCCGGACGTTGTCCTTCAGGTACCGCTCCAGGGAGGCCGGGGAGCCCATGGCCGCCCGGACCTGCTCGTCCACCCGGATGGTCCCGATGCGCAGGGAATGGGCGGCCATCATCCGCCCCCGGCGAAGCAGCATCAGCTCCGTGGAACCGCCCCCCACCTCGATGATCAGGGCGTTCCCCCGGGCCAGGGAGCGGAATTCCTCCCCCAGGGCCTTTTGGACCGCCAGGTACATCAGGTGGTTTTCCTCGATGTCCTCCACGATGTCCACCGAGAAGCCCGTCTGCAGGGCGATCCGGTCCGTGAAGGTGTCCCGATTGTCCGCCTCCCGGAGGGCGCTGGTGGCGATGACCCGGGCGTCCTTGGGCTCGATCCCGTAGGTCCGCAGGAGCTCCCGGAATCCCCGGAGCACGGCGATCACCTCGATCATGGAAGCCCGGCTTACGGAGCCCGAAACGAAGACGTCCCGGCCCAGCTGGACCGGCTTGCCCGCGTGGTCCAGGACCCGGTACTCCCCCGTCGGCTCCACCGCCGCCACGATCAGCCGGATCCCCGTGGAGCCCACCTCCACCACCGCCAGGGTCTTGGGTCCGGTCATTCCGCCGCCTCCCGGGCGCCCGTTTCCTCGCGGGCGGCCCATGCGGCCCCCGTCGGCACGGCCAGGTCCCCCAGCTTGGTGATCAGGAGCTCCACGGTCCCCGCCAGGGCCGGCATCAAATGGTCCTTCAGGGATTTGAAGGCCGTTTCCTTGTAGAGGTCCGGGAACCGGGCCACCATTCCGCCCCCCAGGAGGACCGCCTCGGGGTTCAGCACCGCGGTCACGTTGGCCGCTCCGATCCCCAGCCAGTAGGCGGACCGCTCCACGATGCGCTCGATGGCCTTCTCCCCGGACTCCACGCTCTTGGCGAAGACGGAGCTCCGGAACTTGCGGAAATCCGTACCCGCCCGTTCCAGGAGCACCGGGGCCTTTCCGGCCGCGGCCGCCGCCACGGCGTCCCGGGCCATGGCCGTCCGGGAGGCCAGGGCCTCCAGGCAGCCCCGGCGTCCGCAACCGCACAGGGATCCCCCGTCCTGGAGGATCATGTGCCCCAGCTCTCCGGCGGATCCGGTGGAGCCCCGGTAGAGTTCCCCGTTCAGGACGATCCCGCCGCCGATCCCGGTGCCCACGAAGAAGGCGGCGGCGGACTTCCGGCCCCGCAGGGCCCCTCCCCGGAGCTCCCCCAGGGTGCCGGCCTGGACGTCGTTTTCCAGGGCCACCGGGAGGGCTAGCAGCCCGGCCAGACGGTCCCGGAGGGGGAAGTCCTTCATGCCCATGTTCGGGGTGGACAGGACGATCCCCTTCTTCCGATTCACCGGGGAGGGCACGGCGACTCCCAGCCCCCGGAGGTCCCCCCGCTCCATCCCGAGCTCTCCCAGGGCCGTGTCCAGGGCGGACAGGATGGCCGCCAGGACCTGGTCCGGGGACCCGCTCCCCGGAGTCTTGACCTTGGCCTGGGCCCGGGCCTTCATGCCCCCGTCGAACACCACGGCCAGGATCTTGGTGGCCCCCAAGTCGATGCCCGCGACGAAACCCGTGTCCTCCGCCATGGCGTCCTCCATACCCTGAAGTATGTCGGTCCCCGCGCCCTCCGCGCAAGCCGTCCCGTGTTTCGTATTGATGAATTCCCCGCACGCGTTGTAGACTGGCCGCCATGAATTCCGCCCGCCGCCGAACCGTACTCCTCTCGATCATCCTCCTGGCCGCCGCCCTCTCGGGCTGCTCCCGGAGGCTGGGCTGGGGCGTCGTGCTCTGGCACTTCGACGGGACCGAGGAGCGGACCGGGATACCCGGCCTCGAGACCGGGGAAGGCGCGCCCGGAGCGGAGGTCGAAGCGGGGGGACCGGCCCCGGGGTCCGGCGGAGAACGGAGCGCGGACCGGGTGGCCGCCGGGACGGTGGTGCCGGTCCTCATCAAGTCGAACATCAACCAGACCTTCGTGGTGGAGAATCCGGTAACCCGGAAGAAGGCGGAAGTCCCGATCTGGAAGATCGAGCTCTTTCGGGGCCGGAAGGACGCGGAAGCCCGGGCCAAGGCCTTCGAGCCCTACGCCCGGCTCTACGCGATCACCCTCCGCGACGGCCTGGTGCTCCGGGAGGAACCCCGGAACACCGCCGTACAGGTGTACCGGATGCGCCGAGACCAGACGATCAAGCTGTTGGAGCGGACGGAGGGCGAGGTGGTGACCACGGGCGGCCAGATCCTGCCCGGGGACTGGTACCTGGCCATGGGGGACGACGGCACCCGGGGCTACGTCTTCTCCAACCAGCTCCGGATCTACGACGATTCCGAAGGGCCCGCCCCGACGACGGCCGAATCCGGCCCGGACGCGAGCGCGGAACTGGATCCCCTGTTCACGCGGACCTGGCGTCCGGCGTATTTCCAGACCATGGTAGACCAGAACCGGGTGGACCTGGAGCTCTTCGGCCCGCAGTTCGGGGTCTTCACGGACGCGGTACGCCGACAGATCCGGATCGAGTACCCCGGGGCCTCCCGGTTCTTCAACTATTCGAACATCGCGGCCCAGCCCGACGGTTCCTTCCGGTTCGAGGACCTTCCCCTGACGATCCGGTTCCCGGACGCGGACACCCTGGAGGTGACGATCGAGGCGGACTACGGGGCGGGCACCTACACCTTCAAGGAGTTCGGACAGGAGATCCGGGACGTCATCCGCCGGGAGGAACTGCGGAGGGCGAACGTCCTGGCCCGCATCGTGGCCAACGGCGAGCGCTTCGTGTCCGAGGAATGGGGAGCCCTGACCCTGTCCCGGTCCGGCCGGTTCACCTGGGCGGCCTACGACAAGATCATCCCCGAGGCCGTACCCGAATACTCCGGCGAGGCCGGGGCGATCGTCCTCGGGCTCTTCCCGGGCCCCCTCCTGGAAGGGGACTGGGACGGCGGCCTGTCCCTCTTCTTCGACGGCGGGACCAAGCCCCGGGTGGACTTCGTGTACCGGTCCACCCCGGGGGGCCTGGACCTCCAGCTGGTCCGCCCCATCGACAAGGAGGGGGCCGTCGTGAACACCCTGTCCGAGCCCCCCCTCTCCCTCCGGTTCCGGAGATCGGCGAACTAGACATGGCCTTCGTACAATTCACCGACGTCTCCCTGTCCTTCGGGGACCGGGATATCCTGAAAGGCGCCAGCCTCTTCCTGGCTCCGGGAACCAAGGCGGCCCTGGCGGGCCCCAACGGAGCCGGCAAGACCACCCTGCTCAAGATCGCCGCGGGGCTCCTGGCCCCGGACGGCGGGGACCGGGCTATCCAAAAAGGCGCCCGGATCTCCTACCTGCCCCAGACTGGGGTGGTCTACCGGGGTTGTACGGTCTTCGAGGAGGCCGAACGGGCCTACCAGTCCGTGGAGACCCTGATCCGCCGCCAGGAGGAGATCGGCCGGGAGCTGGAAGGCTCCGTGGCGGACGACCCCCGCACCCTGGCCCTGGTGGAGGAGCATCACCGCCTCCACGAGGCCGTGGAGGGCTCCGGGTACTGGCGCCGGAGGGACCGCATCCGGGAAGTCCTCTCGGGCCTGGGCTTCCGGGACGGAGACTTGGACCGCCCCGTGGAGGAGTTCTCCGGGGGCTGGCAGATGCGCGTGGCCCTGGCCAAGGTCCTCCTGGAAAACCCGGACATCCTCCTGCTGGACGAGCCCACGAACTACCTGGACCTGGAGGCCCGGGACTGGCTGGAGGATTTCCTGCGGAGCTTTCCCGGGGGCTTCGTGGTGGTTTCCCACGACCGGTCCTTCCTGGATTCCACGGTCACCCAGGTCTACGAGCTCTGGAACGGCCGGCTGACCCGTTACGAGGGGACGTACTCGGCCTACGAGAAAGCCCGGCAGCAGGAGCTCGAAACCCTGCTGAAAGAATGGGAAAAGCAGCAGGAGGAGATCGCCAAGCTGGAGGACTTCATTCGCCGCTTCCGCTACCAGGCCTCCAAGGCGACCCTGGTGCAGAGCCGGGTAAAACAGCTGGAGCGGATCGTTCCCATCGAGATCCCCGAGGGCATGAAGCGCATCCACTTCCGCTTTCCCCCGGCCCCCAAGTGCGGACGAATCGCACTGACCGTCGAAGGCCTGTCCAAGGCCTACGGCGAGGCGACGGTGATCCGGGACCTCTCCCTGATGCTGGATTCCGGGTGGAAGGTGGCCTTCGTCGGCCCGAACGGGGCCGGCAAGTCCACACTGATGCGCCTGGTCGCCGGGGTCGACACGGACTACCGGGGAACGATCCGCCTGGGGAGCGGGGTGACGACGGCCTACTTCGCCCAGGACGTGGCGGAATCCCTGGACGGGTCCCGGACGGTGGAGGAGGAGGCCCTCTCGGTCTGCCCGACGGACCTGATCCCCTCGATCCGGAACCTCCTGGGGGCCTTCCTCTTCCGGGGGGACGACGTCTTCAAGAGCGTCCGGGTCCTCTCCGGGGGCGAGCGGTCCCGGCTGGCCCTGCTCAAGATGCTCCTCCACCCCGCCAACCTCCTGGTGATGGACGAGCCCACCAACCACCTGGACCTGGACTCCAAGGACGTCCTCCTGGCGGCCCTCAAGGCCTTCCAGGGGACGGTCCTCTTCGTGTCCCACGACCGGTTCTTCCTGGAGGAGCTGGCCGACCGGGTCCTGGAACTCGAATGCGGCTCCGTCCCCCGGTTCTACCCCGGCGGATACGGCTATTACCGGGAAAAGCGGGCCTCCCTGGACGCGGAGGCCTCGGCGGGGCCCGCTTCCGGCGCCTCCGGCAAGGGCGTCGCCCGGAACGGCGATTCCGCCCGGCCGGGAGCCGCATCCGCGCGCGGTGCTTCGGCCGCCCCGGCCGGCGCCGCTCTTACCTGGGAGGAGGAGAAAGCCCGGAAGGCCGCCCTCCGGAAGCTCCAGAAGAGGGAAGAAGAGATCCTGGCCCGGCTGGAGACCCTGGGCGCCCAGAAGGCCGCAGCGGAGGCGGAGATGGGGAAACCCGAGAACTACTCCGACGGGACGCGGATGAAGCGCCTCCAGGAGGCCGTCTCGGTCCTGGACGCGGAGGCGGACAAGCTCAACCTCGAGTGGGAGGACGTGGCCGAGCAGCTCCAGGCCGCGTCGGAGGGTGCGCCGTAACGGAACGGCGGCCGATTATAAGAGCCTCGCATAATTCCTATCCAGAGCCGATTAGGTGAGCTTCGCATACTCCTGGGGAAAATGGTATGCAAGCCCAAAATCATGCAGTACTTATAACGCCGGGAGCGCCCTATCCTCCCGGTCCCGCCGCTTGGCGTCCGCTACCAGGAAGACCAGGCGCAGGATCGCCGCCAGCAGGACGGGCACGGCCATCAGGGCCCAGGCGGAGCGGGTGAACAGGAAGAAATCGTAGGCCCCGTGCAGGAAGACCGCCTCCACGAGACCCCGGAGCGCCCGAGGCGGGGACTCAACCTTGTCGAGCTCTGTCCCTCCCAGGCGTTTGCGACCGAGCTCTGTCCCCCGCGCGAGTCGAGGATCGACTCGCGCGCCTTCTATCTTGGCCCGGCCGATCCAGTAGCCCAGGATCCCCGAGACCGCAGCGTGCATGGGCACCGCGGTGAAGGCCCGGAAGAACAGGACCGTCCGGTCCGCGTAGCCGTACAGGATGTTCTCCGCGAAGGCGAAGCCCAGGGAGACGCAGGCGGCATACACGATGCCGTCCATGCGCTCGTCGAACTCCGGGCGCCGGTAGAGGTATCGCCGCACGAAGAAATACTTGACCCCCTCCTCCACGAGGCCCGCCACCGCGAAGGCGTCGAAGGCGGCGGCCAAGAGCCTCGGTCCCGAGGGCCCGAATCGAAGGAGGACAAGCTCCAGGGCCGCCGCCGGCACCGTAGCCGCGAAGCCGTAGAGCACGCTCCGGCCCAGGAGGCCCACCGGCTCGGGGCGGGCCCGATCCTGGCGCCGGAACCAGGCCAGGAGGACGGCGGCGGGCAGGGCGGCCAGAAGGACGCTGTAGGCGAGGTCGAGCATGGCGGGATTCTATCCCGGTCCGAGCCGGCCGGGCCAGTCCCCGGCGGAAAAACCGGTACAAGCTTCGTAACACTATGGATATCTTGCCCATTCCGGCCGAGACCCGTACAATCGTCCCAAGTCCGCGGCTCCCTCGGAGCCGCGTCTGAACCGCTCGATAGATAAGGAGTCCCGCATGGATACCGCAGCCCTCGCCAAAGTCGCCCTGACCGTCCGGACCCTGTCCATGGACGCCATCCAGAAGGCCAATTCCGGCCACCCGGGCCTTCCCCTCGGCTGCGCCGAGCTGGGCGCCCTGCTCTACGGGGAGATCCTCAAGCACGACCCCTCGGACCCCGCCTGGCTGGACCGGGACCGCTTCGTCCTCTCCGCGGGGCACGGCTCCATGTTCCTCTACTCCCTCCTGCACCTGTCCGGCTACAAGGTCAGCCTGGACGACATCCGCGCCTTCCGCCAGATCGGCTCCCCCTGCGCGGGGCATCCCGAGTACGGCCACTGCCCGGGCGTCGAGACCACCACGGGCCCCCTGGGTCAGGGGATCGCCGTCGCGGTGGGCATGGCCATGGCGGAGCGGATGCTGGCCGCCCGGTTCAACACCCCCGCCCACCCGGTGATCGACCACTGGACCTACGCCCTGGCCGGGGACGGCTGCCTCCAGGAGGGCGTGTCCGCCGAAGCCTCCTCCCTGGCGGGCCACTTGGGCCTGGGGAAGCTCGTCGTGTTCTACGATTCCAACAAGATCACCATCGACGGGGGGACAGAGCTTTCGTTCACCGAGGACGTCGCCCGCCGTTACGAAGCCTACGGCTGGAAGGTCCTGTCCGGGGACATGTACGACTTCGCGGGCGTCTCCCGCTTGGTCGCCGAAGCCAAGGCCGACCTCGAGCGGCCCAAGCTCATCATCCTCAAGAGCCTGATCGGAAAGGGCGCCCCCACGATGCAGGGCTCCCACAAGGTCCACGGGGCGCCCCTGGGGGCCGAGGAGATCAAGCGGGCCCGGGAGGCGATGGGCGTCCCCGCGGACGCGGACTTTTACGTGGCCCCCGAAGCGGTCTCCTATTTCGAGGGCCGCCGGACCGCCTTCCGAAAGACCCGGGAAGCCTGGAACGCCCTGTTCGCCGCCTGGAAGGCCGCCAACCCCGGCAAGGCCAAGGAACTGGACGCCTTCCTGGCCGGCAAGGCTTCGGCCCCCTTCGCGGCCCCAACCTTCGCCGCCGGGGAGAGCCTGGCCACCCGGGCCGCCTCCGGCAAGGCCCTGGCCGCCGCGGCCGCCGCCTGGCCCAACCTCGTGGGAGGGTCCGCGGACCTCACCGGCCCCAACTCCAGCCAGCTTCCCGAGGGCGGGGTCTTCTCCCGCGCCAACCCCGCGGGCCGCATGATCCACTACGGGGTCCGGGAGCACGCCATGGCCGCGGTGTCCAACGGACTGGCCCTCCACGGGGGCCTTCGCCCCTTCTGTGCCACCTTCCTGGTCTTCGCGGACTACCTCCGCCCGGCCCTGCGCCTGGCGGCCCTGATGAAGTTGCCGGTGATCTACATCCTGACCCACGACTCCATCTTCGTGGGCGAGGACGGGCCGACCCACCAGCCCATCGAGCACCTGGCCTCCCTGCGCTGCATCCCGAACGTCCGGGTGCTCCGGCCCGCGGACCCCGAGGAGACCGCCGAGGCCTGGCACCTGGCCCTGGAGCGGACCGACGGCCCCACCGTCCTGGCCCTGACCCGGCAGAACCTCCCCGTCCTGGCCAAGGCCGATCCCGACTGGCGGGAGACGATGAAGCTCGGAGCCTACGTGGTCCGCAACTCCAAGGCCGAGCCGGACGTGGTCGTCCTGGCCTCGGGCAGCGAGGTGCCCCTGGCCCTGGCCGCCGCGGACAAGGCGGTCGGCCGGGACGTCCGGGTCCTCTCCGTGCCCAGCCTGGAGCTCCTGCGCGCGTCGGATCCGGCGGTCCTCAGGGTGCTCATGCCCACAGGAGCCCGGGTCGTGGCCGTGGAGGCCGGGACCGCCTGGGGCTGGGACGCCCTGACCACGACCCCGAAGGACGTCCTGTCCATCGACCGCTTCGGGGCCTCCGGCCCCGGGGACAAGGTGGCCGCCCATCTCGGCCTCACGGTCGAGAGGCTGGCGGAGCTGATCGCGGGGTAGCCAGAAACAGCACATACCGAGGGAAGGGAGGGCGCCGTGAGGACCTTCGATCGAGTACCGGTTCGATTATTGGCTATCTTCTCAGCTCTGTCCCTGCTTCCGATCGTCGCGGCCTTCCCGGCCGCGGCGGCCTCCCCGCCCCTGGTGTTCACCAAGTACTTCGACAGGACCGAGGGCGCTTTCTTCGTCCTCGTGCCCAAGGGCTGGATCACCCAAGGCGGCATGGTCCGGGTGAACCCCCTGGCCGCCCAGGGAGGAGTCGGAAACGCGACGGAGGCCAAGATCGACTTCGCCGTGGCCAAGGACGCCTCGGGCAGGGTCCAGATCCGCTGGCTGCCCAAGATCAACTACGCCCAACCCTCCCCGTCAAATGCCATGCTGGGGGGCAACTGGAACGGGATGCCCGTCGTGGCCTACCCCCGGGCCGCGGATTTCCTGGGCCGTATGCTCTTCCCCGCCCTCCACCCCCAGGCCCGGAACGTGAAGGTGGTGGAGACCGTCCAGCGCCCGGACATCGTCGCCGCGGTGTACCAGATGCCCGTGGCCCAGGCAATCCGCAGCCAGGGCGGGGCCTTCCACGCCGACGCCGCGACCCTCACGGTCACCTACGAGGAAGGCGGCGTCCGGTTCAAGGAGATCCTCTTCGCCGCAGTGGAAGGCTACGCGATAATGGGCGCCGGGCTCTGGGACAACCCCTTCACCATCGTCGCCCGGACGCCGGAAGCCGAGTTCGAGGCCTGGGGCCCCGTCGCCCGGACCGTGGTCAACTCCTTCGCCCTCAACCCCCTGTGGCTCCAGGGCGAGCTGGCCGGCCAGGCCCGCCGGGCGGACATCGCCGCGGCCACCCTCCGGGATATCTCCCGGGTGGACGCCGAGATCGCCAGGAGCCGGTCCCAGACCATGGCCGCCATACAGCAGGACCAGTACCTGACCCTCACCTCCCAGGAGCTCTACGTGAATCCCCGGACCAAGGAGGTGGAGCTCGGCTCGAACGAGTGGAAGCACCGCTGGGTCGGCCCCGGCGGGGAGGTCATCTACACCGACGACGGATCCTGGAACCCCAACCTGGACCCGGGCCTCAAGGTTTCCGGCTTCGAGCGGTCCCCGGTGAAGAAGCGGTAGGAAGGCCCGGTACCCACCGGGGGACCGCGACGGCGCCGGAGCCGAAAAGGCTTCGGTCGCGGGTGACGACCTGAAGGAAGTGATCCTTCATGCCCTTGTACTCCAGGACCTTCTCCTTCCGGTTCGCCCGGGCGGTAACGTGGTAGAGAAGGCCGGTCTGTAATTCCCTTGGTTTGTGCATACCGGGGATACGCTCGGGTAGGGCTGGTTTGCTTGCGCGAACCCGCAAGAACGCACTGTCTCCCGGGAGTGAACGAAAAAGGAAAAAGCCGCCCTTTCGGGCGGCTCCGAGGTACCTAGGTACCGAAGATGCTTAGAAGCTGACCTTCGTCACGAAGTCGAGCGAGAATCCGGTGGCATCGCCGTACTCGGCGGTGGCGACCAGCTGGCCCTTGCCGAAGGTAAAGTAGACTTCGGCGCCGAACCACATCTCGTCGGTCAGACCGGCGAGAACACCACTGGTGTACGCAAAGTTCCCCGCCAGCATGTCCTTGTCATAGCCGAAGAGACCGGCGATCGCGACCTTTTCCATGGTGTACTTCACGAGAGCCTCGATGTAGAACACGTCGGTGTCGAAGTTCATCTCGGGAGCGAGCTCGATGAAGAGGGCGTCCATGGTGTACTGGAACAGTCCGTACACGCCGTTGGTCGCCAGGCCCTTGTAGCCGACGGCCGCGTAGAGGTTCTCGACGCCGGTGAAGGCGAAGCTGGCGCTGAGGGCGGAATCCTCGAGGGCGGCGGCGCCCTTCATGGAGAAGACGATCTCGCCGATGTCCGCGATGGCGTACTTGGCGCCCAGGCCGAACTCCTGGAATCCGGCGTCCGTGGAATCCGGGGTCAGGAGGAGGCCGATATTGAGGCCTTCCACAGGCAGGACCTGGAAGAGCATGCCGTCGACGCTGTCGAAGACGCCGTACCCGCCGCCGTTCGCCACGTTACCGATGGCCGAGTAGTCGGAGCCGGTGGAGGAGATGTCGTAGTCGAAGTTCCAGAGCCGGCCGCCAGAAATGACGAACATACCATCGGCGAGCTTGATCTTCCCGTACGCATAGTCGGCGACGGTCATGGCGTTGGAAGCACCGGTCCAGTCCGAAGCCTGAACGCGGGCACCGAAGGTCACATTCTTGTCCTCGGAGGTCCATCCGAGGGTAAGGCGGAGGCGGTTGTACACGTTGAACGATTCGGTCTCGCTGTTGTACGTAGCCATGGACCGAACGTACCCGTTGACCGTGGCCTGCGCGAAGACGGCGCCGGCGAGGACAGAGAGCGCGAGGAGAAGAACGAAAAGCTTCTTCATCTGAAATTCCTCCTTGTGGAGTTGGCAGGGGGCTGAACCTACGGTCCGGCGCTCCCCTATCACTTTGAGGCAGTATAGCCTTCGCAAAATGGGGTGTCAAGAAAAAAAGAAGTTTTTTGTAACCTTGGAAAGGTTGGAATTCGGATTTCAAAGGGTTTTCATGGATTTTTAAATGATTTTACAAAAAGAACTTAGAAAAGCAGATCTATGCTGTGCCTTCGATACATCGTGTTTTACATATTTCCTGATTTTGTCGTTTTAACGGGAATCGGTGGGCCTAAGAGGGGTTTGTAAGGCCGCCGAGGGGGCTCGTGTGCTCGGCGCGCGGCGGGCGCCATGGCCAGGAATGGCGAGAGGATCCTGGCATCAGGGACAGAGCCGCCGTGTATCATATCATAACAACGCTTGACGTTAGCAACGCAACACGTTACTATGGAATCATGATCTCCTCATTCGGAGACAAGGAAACAGAGAAAATCTGGAACCAAGAGTACTCCCGAAAACTGCCTCGGGAGATCCAAGGAACGGCTCTTCGGAAGTTGATCATGATCCACAGGTCCGTATCCTTGGCGGATCTGCGTATGCCGCCTGCGAACAGGCTGGAACGGCTTTCGGGAGACCGGGAAGGTCAATACAGCATCCGAATCAACGATCAATGGCGGATCTGCTTCCAATGGGTGGATGGAAACGCCCAAGACGTCCACATCGTCGATTACCATTAGGAGGAAGTATGGACCGGATTTCGAACATCTCCCCCGGCGAGATCCTACGGGAGGAGTTTCTTATCCCCCATAGAATTACCGCCTATCGGCTGGCCAAGGAAACCCGGATCCCGGCGACCCGGATCGCGGAAATCCTCCACGGCCGGCGCAAGATCACCGTCGACACCGCCCTGCGGCTGGGAAAATACTTCGGGAACTCCCCGGACTTTTGGCTGGGCATCCAGAACGAGCACGATCTGCGGGAAGAGCGGGAGCGGCTGGCGGAAGAACTGAAGTCGATCGGAAGCGTGGCGTAGAGCGGGTTTCAGGATCGCCCCGGGCTTCGAGTACCGAGGGATTTCGTCGTTACGGGACCGGCCCGGGGACAGAGCTGAAAAAAATGCCATCCACCTTGACGCCCCGCCCGTCCAGTTTTAGGGTAATTCCAGCCGAAACCCATAATTAACCAGGAGTCCGCCATGTCCGGAGCGTTTTATCCTTCTCCCGGGGAGATCCTGCGGAAGCGGTTCATGATCCCCCGGGGAATTTCCATCTACCGCGTCGCCAAGGATGCCGGCATCCCCGCCACCCGGGTGTCCGGAATCCTCCGGGGGCAGAGGAAGATCAACGCGGAGACGGCCCTTCGCCTGGCCCGATATTTCGGGAACGATCCGGAATTCTGGCTGGGCCTCCAGAACCGGTACGATCTGGCGGAGGAGCGCCGGCGGCTGACGGATGAGCTGTACAAGATACGAAGCGTGCCATAAAGGGGAGCGACCGGCTACTCACCTGCAGGTTCGGTCTCTGGGTCGAGCATCCTAACGGATTGAAAACTTGATTTGACTGTATACCACTTTGGTGGTATAATGGCCGTATGAAAACGAAAACCTCGATAACCTTATCCCAAGAACTCCTCGAGGAACTCCGGGGCTGGACCAGCGAGGGAACCAGGTCCGATTTCATTGAAAGGGCGTTGTGGCGCTACCTGGAACTTCTTCGGCGCGAGGCTCGGGACCGGGACGAACTGGTAAGGATCGACGGGTCTTCGGAGAGGCTGAACCGTGAAGCCCTGGACGTGCTTTCTTACCAGGTCCCGGTGTGAAACGAGGCGAACTGTACAGGGTCCATCGAGGTTCCCGGACTGATGCGAAGGACTACCGCGTCTTTGTGGTGGTGAGCCGTCAGATCCTGATAGACTCCAGGTTCTCTACCGTGACCTGCGCCCCGGTCTATACTTCACGGGACGGCCTTTCCACTCAGGTGCCGGTCGGGCCCGATGAGGGTCTCAAGCACGAATGCGCCATTCATTGCGACGAACTGGTCAGCATTTCCAAGGAACGACTCTCGGATTATGTCGGGGCTCTGTCCCCGGCCAAGCTTGCACTTCTCGGAGCCGCCCTGAGAATCGCCCTTGCGGTTGAGGACTGAATAAGTTTCATCCCAATGGTTGCTCCTCCGCCCCCTTCACCCGCCCCGGGACAGCCGCACCATGAGCAGGGCCGCGTCCGCGGGCCGCATGCCCGGGATCCGGGCCGCCTGGCCCAGGGTGAGGGGCCGAACCGCCTCGAGCTTCTCCCGGGACTCCGAGGAAAGCCCCTCCACGGTCCGGTAGTCGAAGCCCTCGGGAATCCGGAGGTCCTCGGAACGGCCGAGCCGGGCGGCCTGGCGGGCTTCCCGGGCCGCATATCCCTCGTAGCGGGCATCCAGGACCGCGGTCTCCACCCGGTCCGGGGACAGAGCCGACAATTCGGGCAGGAAGGCGGTCAAGTCCAGGTCGAAGACCCGGGGATCCCGTACCGCCCGGTCCCAGGGCTCGCCGACGTGGGGGGCCAGCGGGGACAGAGCTCGCTCCGTAGCCTGCTCCGGGTACAGAGCTTCCGCCTGCGCCGCATGAGCCGCGGTGACCTTTCGGGTTCGCAGGAGCTCGGCAACTTCCTCGATACCCGCCCGGCGAGCCTCGAAGCGCTCCCAGGCAGCGTCGTCCACCAGTCCTTCCCGCCGGCCGACAGGGGTAAGCCGGCGGTCCGCAGTGTCGCAGCGCAGGGAAAGGCGGCGCTCGGCTCGGCTGGTGAACATCCGGTAGGGCTCCCGGGTGCCCAGGGTCGTGAGGTCGTCCGCCAGAACCCCGATGTAGGACTCCGAGCGGGAAAGGACCAGGGGCTCCTCTCCCCGCAGACGCCGGGAAGCGTTGAGCCCCGCCAAGATCCCCTGGGCGGCGGCCTCCTCGTACCCCGACGTCCCGTTGGTCTGACCCGCGGTGAAAAGACCCCGGATCCGCTTGGTCTCCAGCGAGGGACAGAGCTGAAGAGGGTCCAGGTAGTCGTACTCCACAGCGTAGGCGGGCCGGACGATCTCGACCCGCTCCAAGCCCGGGATGGTCCGGAGGAAGGCCTCCTGGACGTCCTCGGGCAGGGAGGACGAAAGGCCGTTCAGGTACATCTCGTCGGTATCCAGGCCCTCGGGTTCCACGAAGACCTGGTGCCGGGTCCGGTCCGGGAACCGGACCACCTTGTCCTCGATGGAGGGGCAGTACCGGGGGCCTCGGCCGGTGATCTTCCCCCCGTACAGGGGAGAGCGGGGGAGACCCGCCCGGATGGCCGCGTGGGCGGCCTCGGTGGTGTACGTGATCCAGCAGGGGACCGAGGGCCGGTCCACTCCGTCGTTCCGGAACGAGAAGGGGCGGGGGATTTCCCCCTCCTGGCGCTCCATCCGGCCGTAGTCCAGGGACCGGCCCCGGACCCGGGCGGGGGTCCCGGTCTTCATCCGACCCACGGCGAAGCCTTTCGCGCGCAGCTCTGTCCCCAGGCCGACCGCCGCCCCCTCGCCCAGACGGCCCCCCGGGGCCTCCCACTCGCCGATAAAGAGTCTTCCCTCCATGAACGTCCCCGTGGTCAGGACCACGGCGGCCGCCCCGATCCGATCTCCCCGCTCGGTGACGACCCCCTCGACCCGGGTGCCGGATCGACCGGTCAGGATATCCTTGACCGTGTCCATGCGAATATCCAGGCCCGGCAGGGACTCCAGGCGGCGCCGGGCGAGGGCCGAGTAGAGGGCCTTGTCCACCTGGGCCCGGGGGGCCTGGACCGCGGCGCCCCGGGACCGGTTCAGGACCCGGTACTGGATCATGGAGGCGTCGGTCAGCAGGCCCATCTCCCCGCCCAGGGCGTCCACCTCCCGGGCCAGGTTCCCTTTGGACAAGCCCCCGACCGCGGGATTGCAGGAGAGCCGCCCGATGGCGTCGGGGTTCTGGGTCACCAGGAGGGTCCGGTGTCCCAGCCGGGCCAGGGCCGAGGCGGCCTCGATCCCCGCGTGCCCCCCGCCTACAACCAATGCTTCATAGTCCATAGATTACTTACCTACGCAGAAACGCGAGAAGATCATCTCCAGCACCGATTCCGGCACGGACTCGCCGGTGAGCTCCGCCAAGGCGTCCGCGGCTTCCCGGAGGTCAACCGCCGCGGCGTCCAGGTGGGCTCCCGCGACCAGGGCATCCCGGGCCGCGGCCAGGGCCCCGGCGGCGCGGCGGGCGCACTCGGCCTGGCGCCTGCTCGCGATGCGCGGCGCCGAGGCGAGCTCTGTCCCCCGCGCGAGTTGCGAAGCAACTCGCGGCAACGAAGCCCGGGGGGCTTCGTCGAGGTCTCCGGAAGACGGACCTCCTCGCAGCCGCGCGCCCCGGAGGCGCGCGCCCAGTTCGGCGGCCAGGATCGAAAAACCCTCCCCCGTGGCCGCGGACAAGGGAATCCAGCCCTCCGGGGCAGGCAGGGCCTCGGGACGGTCGACCTTGTTCCACACCCGGACCGCCCCGGGCAGGGATTCGAGGATGTCCAGGTCCGCGGGCCCGGCGCCCCGGGTGCCGTCCACCAGGTAGACCACCAAGTCCGACCCCTCGGCCAGGAGGCGGGACCGGCGGACCCCCTCGGCCTCCACGGGGTCCGGGGCGTCCCGGAGGCCCGCGCTGTCGGCCAGGGTCACCGGGATCCCGTCCAGGTCCAGATCCGCCTCGATGTAGTCCCGGGTGGTGCCGTGGGACTCGGAAACGATGGAACGTTCTTCCTTTAAGAAGAGGTTGAAGAGACGGGACTTCCCGGCGTTCGTGGGGCCCGCCAGGGCCACCCGGGCGCCCTCGGACAGGAGACGGCCCACCGCGTGGCTCGCGGCCAGGGCTTCCGCGCGGGCCCGGGCGGCCTCCACGGCCGCGAGAAGGTCGCCCGGCCCGTCCGCCAGCTCGTCCTCCCCGTAGTCCAGCCGCGCCTCCGCCTCCGCCAGGGCATCCTGAACCGCGTCCCGCAGGTCCGAGACCTCCCGCCCCAGGCCGCCGGACAGGCGTTCCAGGGCACCTTCCCGGGCTTCGCCCGTGCGGGCCCGGACGAGCTCGTCCACCGCCTCCGCGGCGGCCAGGTCCATCTTCCCGGCCGCGAAGGCCCGGAAGGTGAACTCCCCCGGCAGGGCCCGCTCGAACCCGGCCTTTTCCAGGGCGGCCAGGACCCCCTCCCAGGCCGCGGGTCCGCCGTGGCACACGAAGTCCACCGCGTCCTGTCCCGTGTATCCCGAGGGTGCCCGGAAGACCAGGGCGACGACTTCGTCCGCGTCCCTGCCCGTCGCGGGATCCCGCACGAAGCCGTGCACGGCCCGATGGGTTTCCGCCCGGGAAAGCGCTTCGGGCCGGGAGAAGGCCTTGGCCGCGAGCTCCGGGGCCCCGGGACCCGAGGTGCGGATCACCGCCAGGGCGGCGGGGACGGGGGCCGTGGCTAAAGCGGCTATGGGGACGTCGAGGCGGAGGTATCCGGAGGGCATGGGGTACGATAGCCGCCCCCGGCGCGCCTTGACAAGGCCCGGCAAATCTTCCACCCTTTGGGGACAGAGCTTGTCTTTCGAGTTCGGTGGTTAAGCTCGATTCTGCAGTATATTTGAAGGAAATTGTCGAGGCGCGGCCCCTTGGAAAGCACCGGGCCGGACGCCTCGCCCCGGGACGGACACCAAAAAGGAGACGGTATGAGAAGGATCATCGCGGCGCTCTTGCTGACGGCCCTGGCCCTGGCCCCCCTGGCCGCCCAGCCCAAGGTGAGCGAGAAGCAGGAAGTGGCGATCTTCGCCATGGGGTACTACGGCTGGAACATCCCCCGGGAGGCTCTGGGCTCCATCGACCTGGAGATCCAGAAGGTCTTCCTGGACCTCGGGCGCTTCACGGTCGTGGGCTATGCCCAGCGCTTCACGTCCACGGACGTGCAGTCCTTCATCGACATCCTAAAGAAGGCCAAGGAGACCAACTTCGTCCTGCCCGAGAAGTACCAGTTCGGGGAGGCCTTCCTGACCGCCGCGGACTTCGAGAAGCTCCTGGGGGCCTTCCAGGTGGCCATCCCCGTGGTCGTCTCCTTCGACAGCGCCTACAGCAACAAGAACGGCCGCTGGGAAACCAACATCAAGACCTCCGTCTCCTTCGTGGACGCGGGCACGGGAACCCTCACCGGCATCGCGGACGTCCAGACCTCGGGCACGGACAAGAATAGCCAGCTGGCCTCCATCCAGTCCGCCATCGGCGGCATCCCCATGGAGCTCCAGTACAAGATCCGGTCCATCCCGGCCTTCACCCTGAACACCCGGGTCCTCGCGGCCTCGGGCAAGGAGATCAAGCTCCAGCTGGGGACCAACATGGGCATCAAGAAGGGGGACGAGTACTCCATCATCGTCGCCTCCCAGGTGGCGGGCTTCCAGGACGAGCGGGAACAGGGTCTCGTGCTCATCAAGGACGTGGGCCCCGAGGTCTCCACGGGCCTGGTCCTCTATAGTTCCGTCAAGACGGGCCCGGACACCCAGCTCCGGGAAATCCCCCGGCGGGGCGTGGACGCGGCGCCGTACCTGCACCTGGCCCAGGGCTCCCTCCTCCGGGTCATCGGGGATCCCGTACAGCCCGAAGCCGAGGCCGATGGAAGCAACATCCTCGTCGGCCTGCGCATGCCGCTTTCCCGGGGCTTCTTCGACGTGCGGCCCTACGCGGCCATCCAGATCCCGGTCAATGGAATCCGGAGCATCCTGAGCTTCGTCTTCGTGCCCGTGAACGTCCTTCTGGGCGCGGAGTACAACCTCTACCTGGGCCGCCTGGCGATCACCCCCTACGCGGGCATCGGCACCAGCTTCATCTACATCACCGAAGCTCTTTCGGGCTCCACCTACGACACCAGCGACATGCTCTTCCCCCACATCGGCGGGCAGGCCTACCTCAACGTGTCCTATCTCTTCAACCGCAATACGAAGATCTACGCCGAGGCGGGCTTCGAGTACTGGCTGGCTCTGACGCAGCTCTACTCCAACTACGGCGGAGTGTCCTTCGGCGGCGGGGTGAGCTTCAAGCTGTGACGGACGACACGGACCTGTCCGGGCTGGACTACCCGTCCGCCCGGGCCTACGCCCTGGAGTTCATGACGGCCCTCAAGACCGCGGAGAAGGCCCTGGAGGCGGCCCGCCAGGAGGTCCGGATGTGGACCGACCGGGCCGCCCTGGCCGCCTCCAAGGGAATGGCGAATTTGGAGACAGCGGCCCGGGCCAAGGCCGGGGAGGCCGAGGCCAAGGCCGCCTCCCTGGAGGCCGAAAAGGCCGACCTGGCCCGCAAGATCGCCCGAATCCGGGAAAAGCTCCCGGTCCTCAAGGCCTCGGAGCGGTCCGTGGACGCGGACCTCCTCCTGGCCCAGCTCCAGATGGTCACGGGGGAGGCCTTGAATCCCGAATCCGCGACCCTGGCGGAACTCGACAAGACCATCCGGTCCGGGACCGCGGACGCGGCCCTGGAAGAACTCAAGCGGAAGTTGAAAGGCGAATCCTAGATCATGAGCCGTCTCCCCCTCCTCCCGGACTTCCCCCGGCCCCTGGTGTTCGCTCACCGGGGCGTCTCCTCCGTGGCCCCCGAGAACACCCGGGCGGCCTTCGCCCTGGCCCGAAAACTCGGCGTGCCCGGCGTGGAACTGGACGTCCACCTCTGCGCCTCCGGCGAGCTCGTGGTGACCCACGACCACTCTACCAAACGGGTGACGGGGACAGAGCTCGAGGTCGAGTCCGCACCCTGGGAGCGCCTTCGGGACCTGGACGCGGGCTCCTGGAAGGGCCCCGAGTACAAGGGGGAGCGGCTGCCCCTCCTCGCGGATCTATTGGACGAGTTCGGGACGGACCTCTACTGGGACATCGAGATCAAGAGCAAGGACACGGGGGACCGGGGCCTGGAGGCGGCTCTGGCCAAGCTCCTGGACAGCCCCCGGCTGTCCGGTAGGATCGCGGTCTCCTCCTTCAACCCCTTCGCGCTCCGGCGCTTTAAAGCTCTGTCCCCGGCTATCCCCACGGCCATCATCTGGTGCCGGTCCAAGGAACAGCCCTGGTACCTGCGGCGCGGCCAGGGCCGGTGGATAGCCCGGACGGACTACCTCAAGCCCGACAAGGTCCTGGTGCAGGCCCCTCCGCCTCCGGGCGGCCGGGAACGGGCGGCCTGGACCGTGGACGACCCCGCCGAGGCCCGGAGGCTCCTGTCCCTGGGCTGCGCGGGGATCATCTCGAACCGGCCGCATGAACTGGGGATCCCCCTGAACCGCTGAGCCGATCACGGATAGACGGGATGTACAGGGAACAAAAAAGATGGACAGGATTGATCTAGGGATCGAATCCTGTCCATCGGTTTTTCATCCTGTCATCCGGTCTACGTTTTTACTTCCCGTTTCTACTCCGTGTCCTCCGTGGTGATTCCCGAAACAGCTGTCACGGAAGGTTAGCCATCAGGTCCCGGCCCAGGGTGTCCCGGCCCAGCTGCTGGAGGGAGGCCCGGCGGGCGGCCGCCTCGTCGGGGCCCACCCCGGTGTAAGCCTTGTCCGCCGAGTACAGCAGGTCCCCGGTGGCCAGATCCCAGCACTTGACCGAGGCCCGGACGGACACCATGTAGTTCGATCCGTCCTTCCGCACGGACTCGATCCGGGCGACTCCCGCCACGATGCGACCGAACCGGGCCTTGTACGCCTTTTGGGCGGCCGCCAGGATGGCCGCGTCGTCCCCGCCCGCCAGGAGGGCGGCGTCCAGGGGCGCCGCCTGGACCTTGAACTTCTGCCGGATCATCGCCTCGAGCAGGCCCGCCTGGGCCTGGCTGCCCGGGATCGCGGCGCCCTTCTCATCCAGGTCCGCCAGGGCGATGCCCGTGGCCACGTCCTTGGCCACGGAGACCACGGTGTACTCGAACTCGATGGTCCGCCCCCGGAGCTCCGTCTCCAGGGATGAGCGGAAGGACTCGAACTTGGCGGGGAACTTGTCCAGGAGGTCCAGGGAGGAATCAAGGTTGAGCCGGAGGATCAGCTTGGCCTTGCCCACGAAATTGGGGGGCGGGGGCGTGAAGGAGAAGAGACCCCGGGAATCGGAGACGATCCGCTCGGTCTTGCCGGTGAGGCGTCCCGAGGCCTGCCGGACCTGGTAGGTGACGTAGGCTTCGGCGCTGGGAATGCCGGGGCCGGAGTCGTTCTCGCCGTAGACCAGGCGGGCGGAGAAGGGAGCGGAGAAGGGCTGGCCGAGCCCCGCGGTCGGAGAGGGTCCCGCGGCCACGAAGCGAAGGCGCTGGAGGACCCTGCGGGCGTTGTTGACGTTGCGCTCCAGCTTGATGTCCGCGTTGTCGATGTCCGCCCCGGAGGCGGCCACGGCGGCCTCGATGTAGCTCTGGACGGCCTCGAAGAAGCGCCCCTCGCCCTCCAGGCTCTGTCCCTTCCGCTCCGGCACCGCCACGGCGTCGATCTGCTCCTGGAAGAGCCTCTGGATCCGGGTCTTCTCGGCCTCCAGGTCCTTGGTGATGTAGGACGCCAGGATGTAGACCGTCACCCGGCCGCCCTTCTCCTTGACCTGGTACCGGTCCTTGACCATGAAGCCCGCCAGGCGGTTGGTGGACTGGGTCCGGACGGTCTGGACGATCTCCGCCTGGTAGGAATCGTAGGAGGCCTTGGCCGTGGCGGAGGAGTCCACGGTGATCTTGACCCCGATGTAGTTCATGATGGAGGAAAGGAGGTTGGCGGTGGCGCCTTCGGCGGCCTTGGCGGCGTCCCCGGCGGGGTCCGCGGAATACCCCACGAAGTAGGTGTAGGTGCCGTCCGGGGGCGGCGTGGTCAGGGCCCAATCCGGTGCCTTGGGCTGGGCGGGGGTGGATACGCAGGAGGCCAGGAGTAAGGCCGCGGAAGCCAGGGCCGCGAAGCGCTTTATCATGTCGATCTCCTTTCGGGGCTCGTGGAATCGGTCGGATGGTTCGGAAGGCGGGCTTTCAAGGCGACTCCGGGACCGGAGCGCGGGCGCGAGGCACCCGGGCGCTCCCGGAAGGCCGGCCTTCCGAGGCATCCTCCATCCCGGGGAGTCTCCCCCGGGACGGCAAGGGGCATCCCCGGAATGACCGGAGATGCCCCGAAGCTCACGGGAAGCTCGGCTCAGAAGCCTTCGTAGAAGGCCTGCTGGACCGCCTGCATCGCCCGCTCCTTCTCCGGAGTCTTGGGCTCGGCGGCCTGCTCGCCCTTGAGGACGCCCTCGAGCTGCTTCTGGAGGATGTCCTTGTCCACGGTGTACAGCTGGAGAACCCGGAACTCGTCCCGGTCCCAGGTCTTCTTGCCGTCGGGCTTGTACCAGCGGATCTGCACCCACCAGTCGGCGGCGCGCTGGAATCCGGCGAACCGGATCTCGGACACGCTCTTCACCACCCGCTCCATGTAGGTCTCGATCTTGTCCTTGTCGCCGACCTGGGCGCCCGCGAAGGTATCCTTCACGCGCAGGCTCAGGTACCGGGCGATCTCGGTGTCCGCGTTGAGCCGCTGGGCGGCCAGGGACGTGCCCTCGAGGTCCTTGCCGGTCACGTCGACGACCACGACGAACTTGCCCTGGTAGTCGGGAAGCTTCTCCACGGCCTTCGGGCCCATGAGGGAGGCCTCGATCCACGCCGGCGGCATGACGACGCCCAGGGTGGTTCCCTTGTGCTGGAGGATCTCGAAGGGCGGAGTATTGGTCGGCGGGGGGGGCGGCGCCTTCGGCTTGCTGGCGCAGCCCATGGCCGCCAGGGCCATGAGCAGGATCGCGAGAACGTACAGGGTCTTCTTCACGGTAACCTCCTAAAACTCAGGTCTTGATACCTTTGTATCGCGGGAGCCCGGAAAAATCCGGAATCCCGTCCTCCACCCCGAAGCTCGGGGAACCTCCTCCCCGGACCCCGGAATCATACTGGATCCCACGTACCGGCGCCGTCACCTCCCGGTGTTGAAGGTGAAGGCCTTGCCCCGGTTGAACACCAGGTAGAGGTCCGGCATGCCCGCCCGTTCCGCGGCGGCGTAGACCGCGTCCTCCACCTTGTCCCGGCTCTGGAAGGTGTAGACGAAGAGCTTGGTTTCCGCGGCGGAATAGGAAACCTGCTCGACCTCCCGTACCTGCCGCGCCAAGGCCCGTCGGAAGTCACTCATGGCCTTGGAGTCCGCGGTGTTCTGCACCACGATCTCGTACCGGATTCCCCGGGCCAGGGAGTTCTGGATCAGGGCCTTGGTCTGCTCGGTCATCTTGGGCATCGCGTTCCACACCGACGCCGCCAGCGCGTTCGAGATGGCGGATTCCTGGGAGACGGGATTCATCACCTGGGGGCTCTGGAAGGCCACGCTCCCGAGGAGGGTGCCGGTGGAGGTGTCGAAGATCTTCATGGAGCCCTGGGCGGTGGCGTAGAACCGGCCCCCCGAAGCCGAGGGAGTCGCCGTGAAGGAGATCTCCACGTAGGCGTCGGCGTTGTACTTCTGGGCAAGGTATTGGATCAGGTCGATGGCACCCCCGGTCTCGGACTGGTAGGCGGCCTGCTGGTCCTTCTTGTTCTTCTCCACCTGGTCGAAGTCCAGGACGGACAGGCCCATCCGCTCGATGAGGTAGCGGTTGGCCTGGTTGACCGCCGTCTTGGCGTACGTCTTTTCCAGGCCGGCGTCCTCGTCGTAATAGACCATGTAGTTGAGCCTGGCCAGGTAGTTCTGGAGGTAGGCTTCCTCCTCGGGGGTCAGCTTTCCCGGGGGAGGGGGAGGCACGTCCGCGGCGGGTACCGGAGCCGCAGCCGCAGCCGCGGCGGGGGCGGCCGGGGCCCCGACGGGCGGAACCTGGGAACCCGCGTCCCCTCCGCCCTGGATCAGGGCCTTGGCCCGGTCCTTGTCGGGGCTGGACGCCGGAGCCGTACTGCCGGCGGCCGGCGGGGCGGCGGGGGCCGGCGGAGGAGCGCTCACACAACTCGAAAGGAAGAATATCGCCGCAAGGACCGCGGCCAGGGCAGCACGTTGTTTCATTCCAGACTCCTTGCCGGTACGTTCTAGGAATATAGCACGTTAGGGTGTTCCAAACCATGGCGGTCCGCCGGGAAGCGCCGTGCACGGGTTCGGAGCGTCGGTTTAAAATGTATCGAACCGGCCGGGAAAATCAAGATCGAACGGATCAATCCCCCGGGGTCCGCCCGGAACGGAAGGCGCGGATAGACCGGATTCCGGAGACGCCGGGGCCGGCTCCTTCCAAGGAGAGGGTCCAGGGGCCCGGACCGGAGACGCGGATCTCGGAGGGCCACCCCAGGACCCGCAGGCCTCCGCCCTCTCCGGAGGGCCGGAATTGCGCCCGAAGCAGGGGCAGGCCCGTGCCGGGGTCCACCCCGGCCTCCCCGGGATTCCAGGCCATCCGGAAAGAGCCCTCCGGCCCGGACAGGACCAGCACCGGCGCGGTCCCCGAGGCCAGGGACGCCTCCACGTCGAAGGACCCGTCCAGGTCGGCCGGGAACCGCGCGGTCGCGCCCGCCGGCAGGCGCAGCCCCTCCCCCGAATCCGCCGAAGCCCCGCCTTCCAGGACGGGAGGCTCGCCGTAGGCCCCCTCGAAGCCCTCGGCCAGCAACAACGACGTTCCCAGGGCCCTGCGGGACGCGTACCGGAAAGCGGGGAAGACCCCGGGACGGTCGAGTTCGTCGAAGGCCCAGACGCCGACGTCCTCGTACAGGCCCTCAAATCCGCCCGGCCCCGCCACGGTCGTGACGCCCTCGGGTCCCCATCCCTCGGCCCCGAACCGCAGGATGCCTCCCCCCGCGGGGAGCCCGTCCGCGAGGAACCCGACTTCCAGGGACGAGCCCGCGGGCCGGAGGGTGACCCCGAGGAGCACGGGGCGGCCCGGAGTCAGCAGGGTGCCCGCCGCAAGCTCTCCGGCCTTGTCTCCCGTCCGCAGGACGGCGACGGGCCTCCCCTCCACTACCCGGATCTCCAATACCGGGTCCGAGGATCCGGACCCGGCCCGGAACAGGACGCCCCCGACGGACTTGGAGGGAACCAGCCGGACCAGGATCGTGCAGGGCTGGAGCCGCCCCTCCCGGACGGGCAGGAGCAGGGCCGGGGCGCGGATCCCCGCACCGGCATCCCCGCCCAAGATCAGTCCGAATCCGCCGGGATGCACGTCCAGCCGCGGGGTTCCCAGGAAGGAGGCCTCCCCGCCCGGCACGCCCTCGTAATCGGGGGTATCCTCCATTCGGAACAGGGCCCGGAACCGCTCCGGCCGGGTGAATTCATCCTGGGACACGGGAGTGCCCGGGGCCACCAGGAGGCTCGCGGAGGCGCCGCGGGGAGGCGGGAAGGAATACGCCACCCCGGGCGGAGGCGCCGTCGGATAGAGGGCCAGTCCGACGGGGGCCGCGGACCCCGCCGGAGGGGCGGGCCAGAGGAGCTTGTCCATACCCCGGGAGGCGGGCCCCTCGGCCCGGACCGCCCCGTCCACGGTCCATCGCAGGTAGGGATCCCTCCCCTCGTACCCTGCCAGATCGGCCACCAGGAGGACCCGGGCCCCGGGAACCGGGTTCGGGGGATAGGAAAGGATGGACGGGGCCGGGAGGGAGCCCCGGACCAGGAAGAGTCCGATGGCCGAATACGAGAGGGATTCCTCCCGGGCGGAGCGCGCGTCCATCGTCAGCTCGTAGTACCCGTCCGGGAATTCCGGGGGCACCTCGAAGGTGCCCGAGAAGGAGCCGAGGGTGGGTACCCGGATTTCCCGCGGGGCGGATCCTTCGGCCCCCTCGGAGGAGGGGGAGGCTCCGGTGCGGTAGCGGACCGCGGCTGTGTACGTCCCCGGGGCGTCCCGGAGGGTCACGAGGAACTCCGAGGGTTCCTCGGAACCCCGCAGGGTCTCGAAGGAGACCCGGATCCCCTCGGTGGGGTCCAGGATCGCCCCGGGGTTCTCGGCGGACACGGCCAGGGCGCTCCCCTTGCCGGAAACCTCGGCCCGGTAGAGGGCCTGGCGCTCGTCCATCGTGAGCAGACCGATCCCGTCATCGCAGGCGGCGGTGAGGAGGGCCGCCAGAAGGGCCGCCGCGGCGTGAAACGTCCGGGCGGACCGGCGGATTCGACGGGCGCTGTTCATCCGGGTCCTTATACCTCCAAGATATCACAGGATTTCCCGTATCCCAGGGTAAAGTATCGCCCTTTTCCGCCCGGCTCGCCAATTTCCCGGCCCCGGGCCCCTCCCCTAGAAGTCGATCCGGCCCCGGGCGCCCTCTATCTCGACGGCGGTTCCGAAAAGGCGGGAGCCGTCCCGGAGGCCCGTAAGGATACGGGCGGCTTCCTCCGGGGAGGCGGGCCGGGGGGCGTAGTCCCCGCGTTCGATCCGGAGGGGGAGGATTTCCGCGGCCCGGACCCGGGCGCCCTGCAGGGTGATCCGGAGGGCCGCGGTGTCGTAGGTGGAATCCGCGGACATGTCGAATACGAAGTTGCCCAGGGAATACACGATAAGCCCGTCCCGGTACCGCTCCAGGGACTGGAGGACGTGGGGATGGTGTCCCAGGACCAGGTGGGCCCCCGCGTCGACGGCCGCCCGCCCGAACTCCCGCTGGGCCGGACCGGGGTGACGCTCGTGTTCTTCGCCCCAATGGACGGAGACGACGATGTAATCCGGCCGAAGGTCCCTCCGGAGTGCGGCGATGTCCTCGGCCATCCGGGCCGGATCCGCCGGGGCCACCCCGGCGCGGTCCGGGCCCGCGGGAACCACGCTCCAACCGGCCTCCGCGTAGGCCAGGAAGGCCACCCGCCCGCCCGGGGTCTCCAGGACGGCGGGGGCCCGGGCGGAGGTCTCGTCGACCCCGGCTCCGGCCCGGCCGATCCCCAGGAGGTCCAGGTAGTCCAGGGTTTCCCGGATCGCCGCCGGGCCGTAATCGCTCATGTGGTTGTTCGCCAGGGAAACCGCGTCGAACCCCGCCCATTTCAGGCCGAAGAGGGCCCCGGGCGGCGCCCGGAAGGTCACCTCCGCGGGCTTGCCCGGATAGGGAGTTCCGACGAAGGAGGCGGGATTCTCCAGGTTGCAGAAAGCCAGGTCCGCGGAGGACACCAGGTCCCGGACGTGCCGGAAGGGCCATCGGTACCCGTGGCGTTCGATCCGGGCCGCGACGGTCCGGGACAGGAGGACGTCCCCGCAGGCCAGGAGGGTCACGGGCCCCGGGGTCCGGGCACCCTCCAGGGATAGGGACACCCCGGGAACCTCCGCCGGGTCGGGAGTCTCCGCGGGTCCCGTGCCGGGGAACCGGGGCTGGCAGGAGGACAGGAGCAGCGCCAGGAGGAGGGCCGGCCCGGCCGGGCCCCGGCCCGCGGCGGCGGCCCGGCCCGCCCGAGCGAGGCCTCGGAACTCGGCGGCGGAAACCCCGATCGGGGAAAAAAGTGCCGGAAACCTCGACGAAGCCCGCAGGGCTTCGTTGCCGTGAGTCGCCCCGCGGCTCACGCGTCCGTCTCGTGGAGGACCCGGGCGATGGGGATGCGCCTCCCCATACCGAAGGCCCGGGGGGAGACCTTGAGGACCGGGGCCGCCTGGCGGCGTTTGTACTCCGCCCGGCCGACCATCTGGAGGACCCTCCGCACCAGGGCCGGGTCGTGGCCCCGGTCGACGATCTCGGAGCCCGAGAGGTTCCGGACGATGTAGAGCTCCAGGATGGCGTCCAAGGTTTCGTAGGGGGGCAGGGAATCCTGGTCCGTCTGGTTGGGCCGGAGCTCCGCGCTGGGGGGCTTGGTGAGGGTGGCCTCCGGGATGGGCGGAATCCGCCCCTCGGCCTTGCTTCGCTCGTTCAGGGCCCGGGACAGGGCGTAGACCTCGGTCTTGAGGAGGTCCCCGATGGGCGCCAGGGCTCCGCACATGTCCCCGTAGAGGGTGCAGTAGCCGCAGGCCAGCTCGCTCTTGTTGCCCGTGGTCAATAGAAGGGAGCCGAACTTGTTGGACCAGGTCATCAGGAGGGCTCCCCGGATTCGGGCCTGGAGATTCTCCTCCGCGAGCCCGAAGGGAAGGTCCCGGAACTGGGGCTCGAAGAGGTCCAGGTAGGCGGAGAAGGGCCCTTCGATGGGCAGAACCTCCATCCGCGCCCCCAGGGCGTCCGCCAGGTACCGGGAATCGGAGATCGAGCCCTCCGAGGAGAACCGGGAGGGCATGCCCAGGAGGGTCAGGTTCTCCGGCCCCACCGCCTCCGCGGCCAGGGCCGCCACCAGGGCGGAATCGATCCCCCCGGAGATCCCGACCAGGGCTGTACGGAATCCGCATTTCCGCATGTACTCCCGGATGCCGGAAACCAGGGCCCGCTCGGTCTCCTCCCATCGGTCCGCGGGGACCCGGGCGGCGGTACCGGGAGCACCGGTGTCCACGAAGGTGAGACCCTCCTCCCAGCCCGCCTGGACGACCAGGTCCCCCCCCGGATCCAGGGCGAAGGATCGGCCGTCGAAGACCAGGGAGTCCGTGGCCCCGACGAGGTTGCAGTAGAGCACCGGGGCGGAAGCCTCCCGTGCCAGGTTGGAGGCGAGCCGTAGGCGGGTTTCCTGCTTGCCCGCGTGGAAGGGCGAGGCCGAGGGCACCACGACCAGGTCGGGTCCCAGGTCCAGGAGGTCCCGGACGGGATCCACGGGGTAGCGGCTGCCGGGCACCGCGGGCTCCTCCCACCAGATGTCCTCGCAGATGGCGAACCCGATCCTCACGCCTTCCAGCTCCAGGATCCGGCGCTCCCGGGCGGGCTCGAAATACCGGGCCTCGTCGAAGACGTCGTAGGTGGGAAGCAGGGTCTTTTCCTGGGTGAAGACGATACGGCCGTCCCGGATCACGGCGACCGCGTTGACCAGGGGTTTCCCGGAGCCCGAACGGTTGCGGTCCACGTAGCCCACCGCCACGGCGAGTCCCTCGGGAAGGTCCTTCTGCAGGGCCCGGAGGGCGGCCAGGCTCCCCTCCGCGAAGGATTCCTGGTCCAGGAGGTCCATGGGCGGGTAGCCGCAGAGGGCCGTCTCCGGGAAGACGACGAGGGATACCCGGGGCTCCCGGTCCCGGGCTTCCCGGGCCAGGCGGGCGATTCGGGCGCGGTTGCCGGAAAAGTCCCCGACCACCGCGTCTATCTGTGCCAGGGCGACGATCACGGGAGCCTCCTCGCCTTGCGGAGCGACGGGGGCCATAGTACACTGGGGCCGTGAAAAAGACAACGCTCGTGGCTCCCTACGACGATCCCCTGGCCCGGGCCGCGGCCGGGGAAGCCCGCGCCCTGGGCCGAACCGTAGCCGCCCTCCTCCCGGGTACCGGGGAAAGCCGGGGCGGAAAAAAAGGGCGGCGCGGAGAACCCTCCGAGGCCGGGGACGCCGAGGCGCCCGCCGAAAGCCCCCGCCCCGCCGAGGATCCGCCGATCCTCTGGAATCCGCCCTCCTTCGTCTCCGCCCGTTCCGCCGTCCTGGAGGCCTCCGTCCGCTTCGGATCCGTGGACGAGGCCATCCTCGTGGCCTCCCCGGGAACCGGGACGGGCCTGGCGGCGAAGCCCGCGGAGATCGAGAGGATCCTGCAGGACCGGGCCCTCTCCTTCCTCTGGCTCGCCCGGGAACTCCTGACCCACTTCGCGGCCCGGGGCTCCGGGGGAGGGCCCGGCCGGCTTGTCATCGTCCTGGCGGACCGGGGCCAGCCCCCCCGGGACCCCGCGGCCGCGGCGGCCTTCGGGGCGGTTTCGGCCTTCGCCGCCGCCCTGGCGGAATCCGCCCCGGACGCCCCCTACGACGTCTGGGCGGTCCAGGATTCCTGCCCCCAGGACGACCTGGCGGCCCAGTACCTGTCCCGGATCCTGCAGGCCCCCCCGGAACGCCGGCCGGGACGTATCCTGCGGTTCACGGGAAAGAGCACCCTCTTCAACCGGCCCTGACCCAAGGAGGGACCATGCCCCGGAGCGCCACCAAGACCTTCGGCATCCTCACCAGCGGGGGGGACTGCCCCGGCCTGAACGCCGCGATCCGGGGGGTCGCCAAGGCGGCCTGCGACGCCTACGGGATGCGGGCCGTGGGGATCTCCAACGGCTACCGGGGCCTCATCCTGGGGGATTCCCGGGACCTCGCATCCGCCGATTTCTCGGGTATCCTGACCCTGGGGGGCACCATCCTGGGATCTTCCCGGGAAAAGCCCTTCAAGGGCCGGGACGACGGGGCGGAGACGGACGCGGACGCGGGCAGCTCCGCCCCGGAGCTCATCCGGGAGAACTACCGGAAGATGGGCCTGGACGCCCTGGTCGTGCTGGGGGGCAACGGGACCCAGACCACGGCCCACCTGCTCCAGGAATCGGGGCTGAACGTCATCGGCCTTCCCAAGACCATCGACAACGACCTGTGGGGGACGGACGTGACCTTCGGCTTCCACTCCGCCGTGGACATCGCCACCGAGGCCATCGACCGCCTCCACTCCACCGCCCTCTCCCACAACCGGATCATGGTCATCGAGCTGATGGGCCACAAGGCGGGCTGGCTGTCCTTGTACGCGGGGATCGCCGGGGGCGGAGACGTGGTTCTCCTTCCCGAGATCCCCTACGAGATCGACTCCATCGCCCGGCACCTGACGAACCGCGCCAAGGAGGGCAAGAGCTTTTCCATCGTCGTGGTGGCCGAGGGCGCCCTGTCCGCGGAAGAGTCCAAGCTCTCCAAGAAGGACCGGAAGAAGGCCCGGGAGAAGATGACCCACCCGTCCATCGGGTACCGGGTGGCCTCGGAGATCCAGGAGGCCGTCGGCATGGAGACCCGGGTGACCGTCCTGGGCTACCTCCAGCGGGGAGGAGTTCCCAGCCCCTACGACCGCCTCCTGGCCACGGCCTTCGGCACCGAGGCCGCTAAGATGCTGGCCCGGGGGGACTACGGCAAGATGGTGTGCCTCTCGGGGGAGCGGATCGACGCGGTCCCCCTCTCGGAAGTCGCCGGCAGGATCAAGCCCGTCCCCCGGGACCACCGCCTCATCCAGACCGCCCGCCTGGTGGGCACCTGCATGGGCGACGAGTGAGGCGGGGGTGCTTGGCGGCAGGGGGACGGGGGAGGTCCGATGCGGGGTATAGCGGACTGGGCCGCGGGAGTCATGTCCCGGGCCCGGGATACCTACGGGGTGAATCCCGCGGTCTTCCTGGCGATCTTCCTGGGCTCCGGCCCGGTGTTCTATTATTCCCTCTACCGGCTCCTGCGGTCTCTGGCCCGGAAATCCGGCGGCCGGACCGGCCTCTGGAGCGCCGTCTTCCTGGCCGCCACGGCGGCCCCGTACCTCTACGTCCTGGCCTTCGGCCGGAACCTCCCGGTCTGGGTGTACGGAATCCTGGTCCTGCTGATCGGACAGGGCGCCGGGTCCTTGGTGAAGAGACTGAAGAAATCGAACGAGGGGGTCGTCGATGAGCGCAACGAACCGTAAGGGAGGCCGGGGAGCCGGTCCGGATCCCGCCGCCCCGGACGGCGTCCCGCCGGACAAGCTGATCCCCTTCCTGACAGCCCCGTCCCTGGCCGTCCGTATCCTCCGGGCCGCCGGCGTCGGCGGCCTGGCCTTCCTGGTCGCCTGGTACGTGAGCTACCTCTTCCTGCCCGAGGGCCTGCTGCGGGCGGGACCCTCCGGGATCGGTTTCTCCGCGGCCGGGGGGGCCCTGACCGCGGCCGCCGTCCTGGCAGGGAACCTCCTGCTCCGGATCCGGGGCCTGCCCGCGGGCTACCTGGCCGCGGCCTGGGGCTTCCTGTACGCAGGAGTGAAGGCCGGGACCAACTCGTTCCTGGTTCCCTACGCCCAGCGGATCACGCCGACCTTCCGGGTCTTCTCCCGGGGGATGATCTACGAGATGCTCGCCTGGGCGATCCTGGCGGCCGCCTCCTGCGGATGGGCCCGGTTCGAGCTGGACCGCCGGGGATCCGGGCTTCGGGGGGCTTCCCCGAAGCCGACCCGGGAGGAAGTCCTTGCGGCGGCCGGAGGGGCCCTCCTGACCGCCGCGGCCCTGGCCTTGGAGGCCGCGGGGGTCCTTCCGGCCTGATCGGGTACGATCCGGCCGGGCGGTTTCCGGGCGGGAGCGCCCGGCTCTATCCTATCTTCCTGCGGAGCTTGCGGGCCTCCCGCTTGCGGCGGGAGGGATCCCCGGAACCGCCCCGTACCGTCCGCGCCGCTGCCGCTTCCCGTACGGACGCGTTCTTCCGCCAGGCCAGGAACCCTACCCCCGCCGCGATCATAAGGAAGCAGAGGATCTGGCCCATGGAAAAGTTCCACAGGGTGGTGAAGGTATGGATCGGGGCGTTCGGGTCCCCGAACTTGAGGATGTAGCCCAGGCCCGAGTCCGGCTCCCGGAAGTACTCGATGACGAACCGGATCGCCCCGTACCCGATGAGGTAGGCCCCCACCGCGAAGCCCTTGTAGGGACGCCGGGGGCGGACGAGGAACCACATCACCACCCAGAGCACGATGCCCTCGAAGAAGGCCTCGTAGAGCTGGGAGGGATGGCGGGGCAGGTTGATCCGGGCGGAGTCCAGGGCCATCCCGGCTTTCTCCGCCACCTCCCGGACCCAGGACTCCGAGGTCGGGAACCGCTCCGCGTGGGGAAAGACCATTCCCAGGCGTCCCGAGGTAACCTTGCCCCAGAGCTCCCCGTTGATGAAATTGCCCAGGCGGCCGAAGGTGTAGCCCAGGGGTACGGACACCGCCATCCGGTCCGCCCATTCCCAGTAGTCCAGGGCCTTCCGGCGGGCGTAGATCACGGTCCCGACCACGACTCCGACGAGCCCGCCGTGGAAGCTCATCCCCTGGAAGCCTGTGAAGCGCCCCGCCTCGTCGAAGGGCCAGATCACCAGCCAGGGCTTGCGCCAGTACAGACCCGTCGGCTCGTAGAGGAAGGTCCCGAAGAGCCGGGCGCCCAATATGAGACCCAGGATGGCGGCCAGGAAGAAGTTCGAGACTTCGTCCTCGGACCAGCCCAGCTTTTCCCGCCGGACCTGTCGCTGGAAAAGCAGGTAGGTGATCCCGAAGGCCACCAGGTACATGAGCCCGTACCACCGGAACGGAAGTCCGGGGATGATCTCCGGGGAGATCCAGGAGGGAAAGAGGGTGTAGAGAGGAGTCATGGGGATATTTTACAGTAAACGGTGGACGGTGAACAGTAAACGGAAGTGGCTTCAGATATCGATACATATTCACGCCGGTACGTGAATGGTATCAGGTACCTTCAGCCGTCACCGTCCACCGACCACAGTCCACCATTCACGACAACCCCGTGATCCTCCCCGTCTCGGGGTCGATGTCCATGCCGACGTACCCCGGCTTGGAGGGCAGGCCCGGCATGGTGTTGATCTCCCCGATCAGGGGATAGATGAAGCCCGCGCCCGCGGAGAGCCGGATGTCGCTGATCGGGAAGGCGAATCCCGACGGGGCCCCCTTCACGGCGGGATCGTGGCTCAGGGAGTACTGGGTCTTGGCCATGCAGACGGGAAGCTTGTCGTACCCGAGCTTGGAATAGCCCTCCAGGGCTTTCCGGGCCGCGGGGCTGTACTCGATGGACCCGGCGCCGTAGACCTCCATTGCGATCCTCTCGATCTTCTCCTCCAGGGAGAGGTCGAGGGAATAGAGGGGCTTCACGTCGCTGGGTTTGGAGGCCGCCCTCTCGACCGCCTCCGCCAGGGGGGCGGCCCCCTCCCCGCCCTCGGCCCAATGGAAGGCCGTGACGGCGTCCGAGGCGCCCGCATCCAGGGCGGCCTCGCGGATCAGGTCCCATTCCGCCGGGGTGTCCGTCGGGAAGGCGTTGATGGCCACCACCGCGGGTACGCCGAATTTCCGGAGAATGCCCAGGTGGGCCTTCAGGTTGACCAGGCCCTTCTTGAGGAGCTCCCGGTTCTCTTCCTTGTATTCCGAGGCCAGCGGCTTACCGGGAACGACCTTGGGTCCTCCGCCGTGCATCTTGAGGGCCCGGACGGTGGCCACCAGGACGGCGGCGTCCGGGTAGATCCCGCTGGCCCGGCACTTGATGTCCACGAATTTCTCGAAGCCCATGTCCGCGCCGAAGCCGCTTTCCGTGACCAGGTAGTCCCCGACCTTGACGCCCACCAGGTCCGCCAGGATGGAGGAGTTGCCGTGGGCGATGTTCGCGAAGGGACCCGCGTGGACGAAGGCCAGCTGCTCCTCCAGGGTCTGCATGATGTTCGGGGCCAGGGCATCCTTGAGCAGGATCGTCATGGCTCCCGCCACCCCCAGGTCCTCGGTGGTCACCTGCTTGCCGGACTTGTCCAGGCCCAGGACGATGCGTCCCACCCGCTCCCGGAGATCCCGGAGGTCCGTGGCCAGGGCCAGGATTGCCATAACTTCGCTGGCCACGGAGATGTCGAAGCCCGTCTCCCGGAGGGGACCGTTCTCGATGCCCCCCACACCGACAAGGATCTTGCGGAGGGTGCGGTCGTTCATGTCCAGGACCCGGCGCCACCAGACTTCGTAAGGATCGAAGTTGAGCTTCCGCAGGCCCAGCTTCTCGAAGTACGAGTCGGACCAGCGCCCCTCGTGGTAGATCCGGGCGTCCAGGGCGGTGGAACAGAGGTTGTGGGCCGCGGACACCGCGTGAATGTCCCCGGTGAGGTGGAGGTTGAAGTCCGCCATGGGCACGATCTGGCTGTACCCGCCTCCCGCGGCCCCCCCCTTGATTCCGAAGGTGGGGCCCATGGAAGGCTGACGAATCGCGCAGATGGCCTTCCGGCCCAGGAGTCCCAGACCCTGGGTCAGACCCACGGTGGTGGTGGTCTTTCCCTCCCCCAGGGGCGTGGGGGTGATGGCGGTCACGTCGATGTACTTGGCCCGCTTGGGCGCCGCGGCGTTCTCCCGCAGGAACTCCAGGCGCACCTTGGCCTTGTACTCCCCGTACATCTCCAGGCGTTCGGCGGGAATGCCGTACCGGCCGGCGATCTCGGTAATGGGCTTCACGTTCGCGGCTTGGGCTACGTCGATGTCGCTGGGAACGGGCTTGAGTCTCTCGACGGACATGGGTCCTCCTTGAACCAGGGTACATAAATGCTAACCCACCCGGGCACGGGAGTCCAATTAAATATTTTCATACCCAATTAAGAATAGCGGCGATTCAGGAAAGATGCCCGTGGGCCTCCGCCAGGCGGTCCGGGATCGCGATGCCCTGGGGACACTTCACCGTACACTGGCCGCAGGAGACGCAGGCGTCCCCCCCGATGCCGGAACGGCGGTACGCGGATTCGTACCACCGGCGGCGGTCCTCCCGGCGATCGGGGAAGGCGGCCCAGGTGTTGTAGATCGCGAAGACCTCGGGGATCGGGACCTTCTGCGGGCAGGGCAGGCAGTACCCGCAGGTCGTGCAGGGCACGGGCATCTTTTCCTTGAAATAGGCGCGGACTTCCCGGTACAGGGCCGTCTCTTTTTCGGTGACCGCGTTGGACCGGGCGGCGTCCGCCACCGCGGCGTTCTCCCAGACCTGGGACTCGGACCCCATGCCCGAGAGGACGGTCACCACCTCCTGGGGATCCAGGGCGAAGCGGAGGGCCCACTCCGCGGGCATCCGGGGCACGGGCCAGCGGGCGAAGACGTCCCGGGCTTCCGGCGGCAGGACGGCCAGGCCGCCTCCCCGGAGGGGCTCCATCACGATGACCCCGAGCTCCTTCGAGGCCGCGTACCGGATACCCTCCCGGCCGGCCTGGAACTCCGTGTCCAGATAGTTGTACTGGACCTGGCAGAACTCCCAGCCCTCCCAGCCGTCCACGATCCGCTTGAACACCTCCAGGGAGTCGTGGAAGGAGAACCCGATGTGCCCGATCCGGCCGTCCTCCTTGGCCTTCCGCAGGAAGTCGAGCCCCCCCAACCGGAGGACCTTCTCCCAGCGGGGCGTGGTCAGGGCGTGGAGGAGGTAGAAGTCGATCCGCTCCGTCCCCAGACGCCCGAGCTGGTCCGAGAGGAATTTCTCCCAGTCCGACTCGGACTTGACCATCCAGGTGGGACTCTTGGTGGCCAGGAGGAATTTTCCGCGAAGCCCCGTGCGGTCCAGGGATCGGCCCACCGCCTCCTCGCTCCTTCCGTTGTGGTAGATGTAGGCGGTGTCCAGGTAGTTGATCCCCGCCTCGGCGGCGGCCCGGAGCATGCCGTCCAGGGCGTCCGGATCGACGCGTCCGTCGTCGCCGGCCAGGACGGGCAGGCGCATGGCCCCCAGGCTCAGGGCGGATATCGGGAGATCCGGAATCTTGGGGAAGGCTCGGTATTGCATGGCCGGGAGTATAGCGGAATCCGTATAAAAGCGGAACACTCGAGCTTACGGCTCTAATCCCGCCGGCCGCCGTATACGCCGGGCCGGGGTATCTTCACAAGCATCCAACCGCTTGGGTATGCTAGCCCACATGGACAACCGCGGCCGCCTGGTCCTTTCCGCCTTCCTGCTGAGCGTAGTGGGGCTATTCCTGGAGCAGACGGAACCCTCCCGGATGCTGGCCGCCGTCCTTCACGTCCTGGACTTCGCGGTTCTCGGGTTGATCCTCTGGGAGGCCGCGGCGGGAATCGCCGGAGCCTCCTATAAATGGAATCACGTCCGCAAGAACGCTCCGTCCCTGCTCTTCGTATTCGGGTTCACGATCCTCTTCGCGTACACGAAGTACCTGTCCTTTTCCGGCTCCGAAGAGGCGGCCTCAAGCCTCGTCCCCCGGCTCCTTCGAAACGGCTTCTTGATCCTCAAGATAGCGGGCCGCGTCCGGAAGCTCTCCGCCTTCACCGAACGCTTTTCCGTGCATCCGGCCCAGACGATCGTAAGCTCCTTCCTTCTCGTGATCCTGACCGGGGCACTACTCCTCATGATGCCCTTCGCGACTCCCGACGGCCGCGGGCTCGAGTTCCTGAATTCGATATTCACGGCTACCTCCGCCGTGTGCGTGACGGGCCTG